>ONWJ01000128.1 GCA_900321535.1 uncultured Erysipelotrichaceae bacterium | reverse complement strand
GGTTTCCGTGGTGATGCCAACCGCGCTTTCTTTGCGTAATCCTTCTAATCGATAATAGGAAACGGTGATCAATTCGTTTTCTGAGTAATGGTATCTCAAACGGAATTTACGGTCGCTTGCTTTGCCTAAGGAATCAGCGACAGAAACGGTCATGATCGTGTCAAAGGTATCTGAACCCGTCGGAGCGGCGTCGGTCGCGGAGAATTCGCCGTCCTCTAGTTGCAGATAATCGCCTTCTAATTCGATTTGGAAAGCATCGACGGTGACTTCCCAGCTATCCGGGACTAAGGCTCCGTAGAAAACTTTTACTTTATAATCCCACTTATGACCAACGGTTTTGACCGCGAAATCGCTGCCATTGAAGACGGTGAAAATCAATAAACCTAAGTCATTAAGTTTGCTGCCTCTTCGGATGTTTACGTCATCGCCTTGTTCTCCAGGCCCGATATATGGGGCGTAATCATTCGCCCAATCGAGGATGGAATCCATATTGGCTAGACCAATCAACGTCCATTTGCCTAGCGGCCACGTGTGGTCATAACCTACCGCGATGAGGAAGACATCGATTTTGACTTTCAAAACGATGGATAATTCGATTTTACCGCCAATAATGAGGGAGAAATCGCCATCATCGTGCTCACCCCAAACCCAAGTCAAAGAGAGATAACCAACGATCTCAAGAAGGCCGCCGGCTTTGATTTCGACTTCGGCGTGGAGATATTTATAGAGTCCGAAGAAGCCAAAACCAAAGGACACGCTGATGCCGCCTTCTAACGACATCTTGCCGATAAAAATGAGCGATAATGCCCCAGTTTCGACTTCTTTTGATTCATTCGCCGCATCGACGGCTTTGCCGTTATTATCCTGCGTCGAATAAGACATGTCCACGCGTTGAGTATGCGAGGAATACTCTACGACTGCTTGGAAAGATAGGTTGGCCTCAAAATAGAAGGCAAGCTGCAAGCGGATGGTGATTGGAACGAAGTAGTTGATATCGAGTTTGAATAACGCCCATTTCGCCCCGTGTTTGTTCGTGCTCTTGGAGCCTTTGCCATCGTTAGCGAACATCGATTTCCATGGCAATGTCTCGTTATTTGCCTCATCGATTGCTTTGGTGATGTCGTCGGTGGCTTTTTTCTTATCAAAAGGATTTGCAACGACATCGATGGTTACCCCGAACTTCCAGGTTTTGAGATTATCTTCTTCGATACGAATGTTGAACTGCGCTCCAACAGGTAAGAAGCCCCATTTCTTTTGGATTTTGGCAGCGGCTGAAATGTTTTAAGTGGTTTTAGAAGTGTATTCGCCATCTAAGACGATGTTCACGCGTTGCTCAGGGTTGATTGTGAGTTTCAGGCCAACCTTAAAGGTGAAGGACTTGCCATCGTATTTGGTGGAGAAAGAGATCTTTAGATGAGAGAACCAGTCAAGGGCATTGGCCCGGTAATGGATGGGGGAGACGCCGTAATATTGGAAAATGCCATAGGTGGCTTGGCGAAGTGATTCAGAGGTTAAGACAAACTCTTCAAGTTCATCGTGATCAGCGACAATTTCGCCTTTGCTCATATCAACTTCTTTGGTGCCAACGGCGTAGGTTTCTTCATAGATATCGAAGGTATTGGCCTCGGTATAACGAACGACATAGCCGCCTCCATTGGGGTTGACTTGGCAAGAGGTGAAGCGACCATAGAAAGTCTCTTCATCGTCAATCCATTGGCCTTCATCGTCTTTATTATTTTTCCCAATGCGGAAAAGCTCGTCATTGGCTAGTCCAACAAATTCTATGGCGGAGACGAGATAGAGGCTGATGCCATCCTTGTCATAGTAATAGATATCTTCAGGCGAGAAATTGCGGATGGTGATGTCTTTCTTCTCTAAGCCTTCTTCTGGCCATTCCGTAGGCGTCTCGCCGCTTTGATCAGTCAACGGGCTTTCTGGAGAGTATTCATCAAAAATCAAAGACAAGGAACGAACACTTGGGTTTTTGCCTAAGAAGCAAAGGTTTTCATCAAGAAGATCCAAATGATAGAGGTGCCCTCTCCACATGTTTTCAATTGGCAACGCGACTTTGCCATAACCAGAGGTAGAAGAAAGTGAGCGTAACGGATACTCGTTATTGTTTTCGTCATAGAGGCGAAGATGTTCTGCGCCAGGCAAGTAATTGGAAGGGTTTGCAACCGGCGAAATCAGGTCCAAATAACGGGAATCTGCAAGGGAAATTGAATTTTCAGCCTTGCTGAGTTTGATGTCATCTAGGTAAACAATCGAGGCGGTTTCGTCAGGATTTTCGACTGCGACAAGCTCATCTACCTCGCCCCAATCCACTTCCTCAGAAGGAACTTCCACGACTTCGGTATCGATGGAATGCAACGCGTCATCGATGGAGGCGACGATCTCTTCTGGCGAATAGACCCTCTCCGGCATTTTGCCGCAGGACGAAAGCGGCAACATGGCGAACATCACGAAGAATAGAATTACTTTACTCAAAGATTTGGGGATGGGGCGTTTCATAGATTCTCCTCCTCAAGATATTTCTGCGTATAGGGGCAATCAAACTGATAGAAATAATCAGTTGGGGCATGCATGTGGAGGTCGACCTCGTAGGTGATGGAACGGGCATTCGCCTCGATGCGTTGACGGGTCGTCGCAGGCAAAGCGTGATATTGCGCTTCGGTTCCTTGGTAATAGAAATCAAGGCGCGGGGAATCATGGACATTGACGAATTCGTTGATCGACTCATCGAACGTGCCAAGCGCGAAAGCGTTCGCCCCGACGGTGGTCAAAGATGACGGCAATAGAACACGTTTGATGTTTTGCGAGCCTATGAAGCAACGAGCACCAATTTTTTGCAGCTTATCAGGCAACATCAAAATGTTGTTATTGAAGAATACATTGGCATAAGCTTCGGTATCAAAGATGGTCGCGTTGGCGGGGAAATAGGTCGCATGGTCGGCTAAACCATAACGGTTGAAGAACGCTCTTCTACCGACTTTATTGACGCGGTTATGACCCGCCAAACCATATAAAGGCTTTGCTGAAGAGGGAGCATAGCAAGCATAGGCGTAGGGTCCTATTTCCGTTAAGGCATCCAAGTCATCTAAATAGGTGTTTCTACGTGCATAAGGATAGATGTAGCCATCGGTTGAGACGATGGTTTTGAAGGTATCGCCGTCTTTGACGTGGAAAGGTAAAGCGGGTAATGGGCGATCTTCTCCGGCCAGAGGATCATAGAATTCACGATACCCTTTGCGGTCAGAGAAGTGGGTGACGGTATAGAAGGTATCACCAGTGACGGTTTCGCTGCGATATTCAACGTGATAATCGCGTCGATTCTCAATTTCTGGGTTATCGATGTTCAAAATAATGACTGGGCCTTCTCGATCTTCGATGGTGAGGTACGAGCTGGTTTTGCAATATCCATCTTCTTGGCTGGCGTTATAGTAGAAGCCATTATCAAAAAGCTGATGGACGCGATAGTTGCCATATCGGGTATCACCGCTTACTTGATTTAAAACAGCGTAATCAATCTTTGATATCACGCGGTCAACCCCGTAATAGTAAATGGGTCTAATTGGGTAGGTCGACTTCACAAGTTTAGCGTGAAGCGTGAGATTGTGACCATATGTCCTATGGGGATCAAATGGGTCGGTGAAATCAGGATCGGTATACCAACCAACGAATTGGTATCCTTCATCAATGCGATCTGGCTTTGGCATCACCACACTGCCTTCATTAAGATGCCAGTTCGCGACGACCGGTGCGCAGTGTCCATTAGGATCGAAGCCAAACGCGCTCATGACAGGATAGTAATCGCGGTCTTCGGTGATGTTGGTGAAGTCATTAATGGGCGAATCCCAAATCTGATGGGTTGGATAGGCGCCTGAATAATTTTGTCCATGCGTGGCTTCAACAACGGTTCCGGCGGTGTGTTCAAAGCTATTGTGGAAGGTTAATGCATGCTTGCCGTTAGTCATGCCTTGGACGGTATAACTTGCAAGCGTGGAATACTGGAACGCGTGATCGCTAGAAGCGGAATAAACCGTATAAGCGACAGGGTATGTTCCCGGGAATCGTTGCGCGTAATAATCTATATAACCGCGATCAAAATGGTCAACATGTGCGGTTTCTGAAGAGATATTCCAATTTAGCGTTTTGCTGGAATCGGTGTCATCGTAGTTGCTGGAGCCGGATACGAGAGGGTCTGCGATGATGTCATCGTAGTTGGATTCGCATAGATAACGGATCGCGATGAAGTTGATGCGGATGTATTTGCTGCTGCTTGGGTTTGTGATGCAGAAGTAGCGGGGTGGCAAATCGGTAGCGTCTTCGGTGGAGAAATCGTGGGTTCGTGCTTCCTCGCCTCCGTCATAAATATCCATCGCCTCATAAGGGGCGGAACACCAGGCAAAGGTGAAGCGGTCTTCGTAGCCGTTTCTGTTATGAAGATTTAATTCGACGTTTTGTAATCCGTTGATCGGGGTGGTCAAATAAAGTCCGCCTAAAGGGGCAATTTCGATATAGTCACCTTCGATGACGCCTTCCTCATTAAAATGCAAACGGGTTCCGGCGTTGGTATAGAAATCTCCGTTGTGTATTGAAGAGGCGGACACCAAGGTGAGATAGGTACCCTTGCTTTGATTGACGGCCTGCGGTTCGATCTTTTCAACTGGCAACGCTAAAAGACTAGTCGCTACGACAGAAACAAGTGCTAAGCCGGCTAGGATTTTTATATTCCCC
>ONWJ01000123.1 GCA_900321535.1 uncultured Erysipelotrichaceae bacterium | reverse complement strand
CTTGTTCCCTTTAGCCGAGATTGAAAAACCAGAGGTTCGCCGCATTGCTCATGAGCTTGATTTGACTTCAGTCATGAACAAGAAAGATTCGACTGGTGTTTGCTTCATCGGTGAACGCAATTTCAAAAAGTTCCTCGAAAACTATTTCCCAGCCCAAAAAGGCAATATCGTCGAAGTCTCTTCGGGAAGAGTCATCGGCACGCACCATGGCGTTCTTTATTACACCAACGGTCAACATAAAGGGCTCGGCATCGGCGGCGTCAAAGGCTTTGAAGAAGGGGCCTTCTTCGTCGTCGGCAAAGACGTGAAAACCAATACCTTGTTTGTCGCGAAAGAATCGGAGAAATGGAGACTTTTATCCTCTTCTTGCACAGTTACCAATATCAACTGGGTAGGGGAAAAGCCACGCAAACCCATCCAAGTTGGCGTGAAGTTCCGTTACCGTCAGCCTGATCAGATGTGTATGCTTGAATTTATCGAAGAAGGCCGTATCAAGCTCACTTATTTACAGCCAGTAGAAGCGGTGACGCCTGGACAAATCGCGGTGTTCTATGAAGGCGATCGCATGTTAGGCGGCGGCATCATCGATACCATCGAAAAAGATAATCTTCCTAAATAAAGAAAAACCAGCGGGGCCGGTTTCTTTTCGATTGCCTTTCGCTGGTTTTATTTTATTTGGAATCAGTCATCCAAGAAGTTCATGTACAAGAAGAAGACAAGAATGATGATATGGACCACGTATAAGATGTACCAAAGAATGCGGATTGGATAGCAAATAAAGGTTAACCAACCACAAGAAAAAAAGGTCGCAACATTGTAGACACATTGCCCAGCCATTGTCGCGCCAGGATCTTTCGCATCTTCGATCTTGTTGTATCCTAGCCATAATAAACAGGTATGGATTGGCGCGGTCGCATATAAAATCGAGACCCACGGGTCTTGGAAAAAGAGAAATCCGAGAGCGATCCCAACGGAGGCAATGCCGGTAAATAAGAACCAGAACGCGCTGGACTTCTTAAATTCATCCGTCGCTTCTCTTACCCAGGTCGTAGCCGGAGCGAGGATGACCCAGGAATAGAAGAAGGCGATATAATGCCAGACCATGTTCGCGCCAAATATTCCAAGTAGACAGAAGGACAATCCTAACGTGAACTGGAAGCAGCTTGCGACAATCGTGGGGGTCAAAGGAATCATCGCGTTCTTAAAGACGGTATTGCGGCATAACACACGGAAGATGATCCCGCCGATGAGATTGATGGAACCTAGAATGATGAGGCCGTAGAAAACCCAATGATGGAAGGAGAAAAAGTCCGTCCGGAACACCGTGGTTCTATAGGCTAAGATGTCGTTATAATCGCAGCCGGTTAAAAGAAATACCGAAACAAGGAGAGGCAAAATGCGCTTCAATTTTTTCATACACCAAATTTTACCCAATCGCCGACTACCCTAGCGGATAATTTAAAAATATGCGGGTTTTGCAAGGAAAATATTCAAAAGCTCTGCAAAACCCCGCTCTTTTTGAAAAAACTTTAGTGAACGAAGGTGCCCATGAATCCAACGACGAGGACATGGACGATGTAGAGGATGATGAAGGCGATCTGATTGGGATAGCAAGCGAAGACGATCCACCCGCAGGTGATGAAGCAGAAAAGATTCAAGCCGATCTGAAGCCCCATTGTGGCCATGGCTTGCTTGAATTTTTCTTTTCTTCCTTCCGCCCAGACGAAGAGGATATTGAACGGCGCAAAAGCGTAGAGGATGGAAATCCATGGATTGGAGAAGAAGAGGAACCCTAGGACAAAAGAAGCCGTTAGAACACCGATGTAGTAGAACCAGAAGGAAAGCGATTTATGGAATGCTTCGGTGCTTTGCCTGACCCAAATCGTCAAAGGCGTCAAGATGACCCATGAGTAGAAAAGCGCCATATAATGAACGATTCCCTCTTTGACGAAGATGCCCACTAAGCATACGGCGACGCCGATGAGAAATTGAATCACCGCGGCAATGATAGAAGCGGAAGCGGGGATATGGGCCTTCTTGAATACGGTTTTATCGCAGGCTAAGCGGAAAATGATCCCGCCGATAAGATTCAATGTCCCAAGGGCGAGCAACCCAT
>ONWJ01000249.1 GCA_900321535.1 uncultured Erysipelotrichaceae bacterium | reverse complement strand
GATATGGATGGGCATTGATCGCGGTGATGATTGCTTGCTCTAACTTCTTTACGTCAATCGCTGGGGAAAGCTTATAAAGAAGTGGGATATTGTAGACCGTGGATTTTGGACGAGAGAACCATTCGACATAGATGCCTTGTTGGGTCTTCGTAAGTGGGTAATCATCCAAGATTTCCTGGTTATCTTCAGGTTCATCTTTCGTTAGTTTCTTGGCGATGCCGCGGACCGTCGCATCATCACGGAGCATGGCGACGGTGAAGTCCGCTCCGGTTTGCTCCGAGACCAAGGTGATGAATTTGATCGAGGAAATGGAGGTAAGACCGGCTTCATAAAGATCGTTGGTAACCCCGATTTCATCGTATCCAAGCACCTTTTTGGCAATATCAAGGATGGCTTGCTCGGTTGGCGTTTCCGCGGCAACGACGTCTTTTTTCTGACGTTGTGGCTGAGGAAGGGCGCGCTTATTGACTTTGCTATTCTGGTTGAGCGGGATCTTATCGATCTGCATCATGACCTCAGGCACCATGTAGTAGGGCTTGCGCTCCAAAATGAATTTCTGGATGGCTTCTAAGTCGAGTTGATCGTCGCCGACGACATAACCAACTAGATAAGAGCCTCCGCTAGCGGCAGGATAAGCATTGACGGTCGCATCTTTGACCCCTGGGAAGTCACGGATGACGCGCTCGACCTCGCTCATTTCGATACGGAAGCCGCGGATCTTGACCTGTCCGTCTTTTCTTCCGATGAAATCGACGGTTCCGTCTTTTAAGAAGCGGACGACGTCGCCGGTATAATACATCTTCTTGTACATACCATCTTCGAAGGGGTTCTCGATGAACGCCTTCGCGTTTTCTTCCGGCCGGTTCTTGTATCCTCTTCCAACCTGCGGACCTGAAGCATATAAGAAGCCAGGCACTCCATAAGGAAGCGGACGCATCTTCTTGTCTAAAACGAATAAGTGGTTGGTGGCGAGCCCCTTTCCGATCGGGACGCGGTGATACTCTTTATCGACGACGAACGCGGTGATGATGACCGTGCATTCGGTCGGGCCATAGCCATTGACAAGCAAGTAGTTCTTTCTTGGGGCGACTGGGACGAGTTTCTCGCCGCCGACCATCAAATGGACAAGACTATGATTATCATAATCCTCGACGAACTGACGCCCGACTTGGGTGGTGAACATGCCATGGGTGATATGGTTTTCTTCGAAATAGGCGTTGACGCGCTTCAAATCCAAACGCATCTCCTCGTCGATGATATAGATAGGAATGCCGCAGAATAAGGCGGATAAAACGTCACCCATATTCGCGTCAAAGCCAAAGGAAGCATAGGTCGCGGCTCTGCTATCTTCCGAAATGCGATTCTCTTTCTTGACGTATTGGACGTAGGCGGAAAGGTTATGACGCTCTAATTGAACGCCTTTGGGTTTGCCAGTAGAGCCAGAGGTATAAAGCATGACGGCTAGGCCATCTCCTCCAACTTGAGGGCGAGGCAAGTTCAAAGATGGAAGACCTGGGATTTCATCGACATAAAGGATGGGGCCGTTGTACCCTGAGACGCGGCTTTCTAATCCACGGTCAGCGATCAGCAATTTGGCCTCGGCGTCTTGCACCATGAAAGAAAGCCTTTCATCGGGGTATCCTGGGTCAAGAGGCTGATAGCCGCAGCCGGCTTTCAAGACGCCGATTGGGCCGATCGCCATATATTCATGACGCTTGATGAGAATCGAGACGACATCGTCTTTCCCTAAGCCCATCTTTTGGATGTAATCGGCGATTTTATCGGACAATTCACCGAGTTTCTCATAACTGATGTGTTTTGGACCAGCGACGATCGCATCTTGCTGTTTCTTGGTTTCGATTTGCTTTTGGATGACCGCGACGAAATCCAAATCGAAGTCGTAGCCAGACGTGTCTTTTTGATTGTATTGGGCAAGATATTCGTGGTCGAGCGCATCGCAAGGATCGATGTCTTCGATGTTTTCTTTAACGAGCATTTCTAACGCGAAATGCTCGAATCTTCTTAAGAAAGCGCGGATGCTATCGTCATCATAGAGGTCGGCGCGGTATTCGGCGTGGAAGAGGAAATCTTCGCCATCGCGGAACAATTCAAGCGCGGTCTGCTGCTTGCCATCAGGTGTCTCGATGACTTCGATTGGCGTGAGTTTGCCTTGCAGATTGGTTTGGTAATAATAGTCGCCTTGATAGGAGAATAAGTTTTCGGCGGTTGCACCGATGTCAGCGACGAAATCGGAATAGCTATAGCCAGAATGGGCAATCGTGTCTTTTTGCTGCTGGTCGATTTGACGTAAGAAATCCTCAATCGGTCCTTGATTGGTGGATTTGACGTAGAAGGGCAAGGTTTTGACGTACATGCCGTAAGATTTCTTGCCTTGCTCGCTTCTGCCGTTATTGACGGTGAGGAAGAAGGCTTCGTCTAAGAAAGTGGCTTGCGATAACGCCAAAGCGTAGGCGCCAAGGAAGAAGGAAGAGCGGCGGATGCCGTATTTCTCTAAGATTTTCTTCACTTGGCCGTCTTTTAAATGAGGCAAGGTCCAAGCGATTCGAGCGTATTTGACCTCAGGGTCTTTTTTGTCCTCGATGAAGGAGGAATCGACGTCGATCCCATCATAATGCTCCATGAAATAGGCTTTATCGGCTTCGAAGGCGTCTTTGTTGTTGCGGTGCGCCGCTTTTTCTTCGGCGTCATCGATGCCGTTATAGGTTTCGGGCTCACCGATGGATTTGCCTTCATAGGCCAAGGCGAATTCATCCAAGAACATCTTCAAGGAGAAGCCATCCATCAAGGTGTGGTGGAAATCGGCGAATAAAAAGCTTCCTTCTTTGGTGTTTAAGAAACGGAAGCGATAAAGTGGGGCGTCGACCAAAACAAATGGCTGAACCAAAGCGGGTTTATCGAGGACATCGACTTTTTCTTCTTTTAGTTCGAAGTTTTGAGGGACGATGCTTTTGGAAATCCCGCCGTCTTTTTCCATATGCATTTGGCAATCAAGATAGGGGTGTTTTGCAAAGATTTTGGCGAT
>ONWJ01000120.1 GCA_900321535.1 uncultured Erysipelotrichaceae bacterium | reverse complement strand
CCTCTCAACAAGCCTCTTCCCAGCAGGTCTCTGAAGTGAGCTCTTCAGCTGGAACCTCTACCCAAGAAAGCGTAGAAAGCAAAGAAGACTCGCAAGCGGAAAGCGAAGAAATCCAAAGCCAAGAAGAAAGCGATCCACTTGCGAATAAGAAGGTCTTCAACATCATCATGACCGCCGCGACCGTTCCACCAGTCGTCTCTGCTTTAAATAGCATTGCAAACGGCGCGGAAACCTATGCTTGGATCGAACGTGGCAAAACCTACTCTGGCATTGAGACCAGCAACTTCCATAACATCGGGTTTGACGCCACCAGCAACGCTTCTAGCGGTGTTACCGAATCGGCTTTCACCTCCATTACCAACACGGTGAAAGGACTTGTCGAGGAAAACCCAGACGCCCATTTCAATTTCTACACCACCGACTATAAGCCATTCGCTCCAGTCCGCGTCGCTGGCAATGTCGGTCTTAGCAAAGACAACTTCACCGTCTATATGGTCGAAGATGGCACCGCGACCTATCAGCACGCCAGAACCAAATTCTTCGATAAATTCAGCAATGTTGAAGGCGCCAACGCCAACTTCGAGACCTATAGAGAAGCGGCCTATGATTTATTCGAGAAAGGCTTGGCCAATCCAAAAGTCATCGTCGACAAGAAGATGCATAACTGCTTCACCGAAGGCTATTACTACACCTTCCCTCTTGCCACCCATCCAAACTTCGTCCATTTGATGCAAGATAAGACCAAACTTGATTCTTCTACCAGCAAGATCCCAGGCACCATCTTCCGCCAAGTCTATGCTTTGGAAGAGAACAAGACGAATTATCGTTCTCACGTCGTCTATCGCAGCATCTCCCAACGCGTCAATGCGCTTGATGATGACAAGAGATCGGAGTATCTCAACTTAATGTTTGGCGATTATCGCTCCGAATGCGACCGTTTGCTCCATCGCACCACCCGCGATAATGGAAGCGAAGAGGTTCCAAACAAGAAGTTCATCTTCATCGGCACCCGTATGAGACAATCCGGGCTCGATTATTTCAAGAATCTTAAGCTCACCGAAATGCCAGCAAGCTATGCTGATGCATCGGACCGTGTCCGCGAGGTCTTAAGCACTGAAGCAGACTATAACCTTGTTTATAACTACCTCAATGATACGAAGAACTATGAGGCGGCATGGGCAAACGCTGGCGATGATGTCATCAACGCGATCAAAGTCGGCGCGCTCAAGAACTATCTTGATTACGCCTATAACCTCAAGTTCACCTATCGTGCCTATGGCAACGAATACGATATCCTCTTCAAAGGCCATCCAGCCGAAACCTTCGATCAAGTAGAGAAGTGGAGTTATACCGTTCGCGTTGCTGGAACCGATTATCAATATCGTAATTACATGCACGCCCTCGGTCTTAAGTTCCATTCCGATGACTCTGAAGGCAAATTCGTTGGTATCCTTCCTGGTGGCGTGGCAGCGGAAAACCTCGCTTACTTAGGCGTCAATACCTATGTCGGCGGACTTCCTTCCTCCACCTTCACCGGATATGACAAATCCGCTCCAGTCCTTTATGTCTTCGGCAATACCGATTATGACATCCTCTCCGATAGCGCGATCGAGCAGCGCTTCCTTGATGGTGAGCTCACCTGGGAAGAAGACGGCAAAACCATTGAAACCATGTATATGAACCGTGGCAACATGGCCAAATGGCAGGCTAACTATTACGATGACCTTGCTAAAAAGGATGCCTCTTCTGCGCCCCTTTATCAAAGGATCAGAGATTCTTATCTCACCCGCTTCGATGCCTGGGCGGATGACGTCGCGCAGTTTATCATCAACGATCATAGCAAGATCGGAATCGATAACACCGGTGCCATCATCTTCCAAGATGCCGATGACGCTTTTACTGCTCGCCGTGTTCGCGTGGATCGCGTAACAACAATCATGGACTCGGTTCATCGATCCGACTACTCTGAAGAAACCTATCGTTCCATTCAAGATCAGTCGAGCGAAACGATTCGTATCATCACTACGGAAGAACGCGTCTCTTTATGGGACCGTGCCGTTAACGCCTTCCAAGCGTTCGTTGATAACGCTCCAAAAGATGGTGGAAGCGAGTCCACACCGCTATAAGGATCCGCTCTTAAAACATGAAAAAAGACGGCCGATGCCGTCTTTTTCCTTTTAGAAATCTTCCATCAAGCGGACGTGCTTAGAGAACGTTTTGTTCAAGTAAATCGCACACGGGATGATAGCGATGATGATTGCAACCGTAACGCCTGCATAGACGAAGTTGACCGAGCCTGGAAGCATCAGCGGGAAGACGATCATCACGGCTCCTAAGGACAGCATGATGAGGAAGTCGATGAGTAGACCAAGGAGAATGGAGGTCGCGTTTTTCACCGCCTCGGCTTCGTTGTTCCATTTTAACTTCGGGTGGTGGATGGCAAGAATCAAGCCAATCAACGAGTTAAGAATGATGTAGACAATCGGAATGACATAAGTGAACACGATCTCAAGCGGGGAATCATGGTGGACGATGACTGCGATGGTGGAAGCAATCAGGGCGGCGGGGATCGTTAAAGCCCAAGAGAACAACAATTTGGTGTTCATGAGCTTTTTATAATCGATCGGCAACGTTTTTGTGATCCAGAACGTTTTGCCTTCGATATTAATACTTCCAGTCGTTGGATTGGTGAGTCCGATGATCAGGCTGCTGACGGTGATGAACATCGGAATGAACAAGAGATTCATCACCGCGACTGCATCTGCGTTTTTTGTTGAGCCCATCGATTGGACGAGAGAGAAAATCATGATGGAAGAACCGATGATTCCCATCAAAGAGCCCATGATGGAATTGGTTAAATACATCTTCGAGTTGATGAGTCGCTTGAATTCAAGGGCGAGCAAGGATTTGGCTTGCGACTTGGTCTTGAGGTCTTTCCGAACATAGGTCTTCTTCATAGTGGCCGAAGAGACGATTGCATGGAGCTTATCGAATAATAAGGCTAAGAAGAGGATAGACCCAACGAAGACAGCGAGGTTCACCCCGATATAAGCAATCATCCAGAGCATGGAACTAGAGAAAGAGAGCTCAATGAAGCGGTAGGTTGGGTTAATCCACTTCAAGACATTGCCGACATTGGTGAAACCGCTGACGGCTTGAGAGCTGCTTAATCTGCCCATAACCGAGGACATGACGGATAAACCAACGATGATAATGACATAAGCGATGGAGAAGACGATGTTCGCGGATTTGAATTTCGCGGTCGCGAATGTCACTAATAACGAAATCAATAATGCGATGGCGATTGGGACAATCGGAAGCGTGATGGCTAGCAAGAACGCGATGAGCATGCAGGTGGTGTTATGCGCGATAATCACCATCATGATGCCATGAGGCACCATCACCATGATGGAGAATAATAACTCTACCAGATAAATAGCGATGATCTTTGAACCCACGATATCGCGCTTCCTAATTGGAAGAGAAGTGATCATATCGTAGTCTTCGCCGATATAGACGCCACGGGCCTGGTTCATAGAGGACATGAATACCAAGGTACTGGTGAGTCCAGCGAATAATCCCATGGCAGGGGAGGGGTCAACGCCTTCTTGAGCAAAGGGTGAAATCATCAGGAAGGAATAAAGACAAGAGAGCAAAACGGAAATGATAAATGTAACGATTGCAAAGTAAAATATGGGGTTTTTGCGGACTTTTTTTCCTTTTGAGTTAAAGGAAGACAAGAAACGCAGAATCTCAATCTTTAATAATGGAAAAAGATTACTATTCATTGAATAACTCCATGAATTTATCTTCTAGCGACTCGCCGCCTCTTACGTCTTCGGTAAGTCCTTGCGCGATGATTTTGCCTTTCTTGATGATTGCGATCTTGTTGCAGAATTTCTCAACGACTTCAAGAACGTGACTCGAGAATAAGATGGCTGTGCCTTCTCGGCATAGTTCTTTCATGACTTCCTTCAAGTCGAAAGCTGCCTTTGGGTCAAGTCCGACGAATGGCTCGTCAAGCACCATGAGTTTTGGCTTATGAATGATGGCGGCGATGATTTGAATCTTCTGCTTCATACCATGGGAATAGGTCTTGATGGGGTTTGCGAGGTCACCTTCAATGCCAAACATAGTTGCATATTTATGGATGAGCTCGTTCTTCTCTTGCCCGATTCCAAAGATATTGGCAACGAAGTCCAAATAGGCGATGCCAGTCATGAATTCATAGACATCGGGGTTATCCGGAACATATGCGAGGTTGGATTTGAATCGAAGTGGTTCTTTCTTCAAGTCGATATCATTAAAGAGAATCTCGCCTTCTTGATAATCGTGGATTCCAACAATGCATTTGATCGTGGTGGATTTACCAGCTCCGTTAGGACCGATGAATCCATAGATGTCGCCGTCATCGATTTCAAGATTGATGTTCTCGATGGCTTTGGTTTTGCTGTTGCGATATGTTTTGCTTAAATTGGTTACTTTGAGCATAAAAAACCTCCACGCATGATTATAGACTTCTATGATGCGGTTGTTTAGATAGACCTTAAAGGTCTAGGTGATAATCTTTGCATGAGCAGGGTGGAGACAGGTTTTTCTTCAAAAAGATGAACAAAAAGCAGCGGAGGCAAGAGAAAAGATCATAAAGAAGTCACGCCATCATTTTTAATGCATACTTATCATGACTTGCAGTAAGAAAGAAACTTCGTTTCTTTAAGAAATACATAAATGAGTAAAAACAACCTATCGTTGAGTGAAATGACAACAAACCGTTGAGCGAATCAACGTACTTTCGATAGGATTTCGATGCATAATAGTCAACAATGGTGGCGTCCAAAGGAGGAACCTATCATGGCAAAAGAAACATTCGGACAAAGAATCTCTAAATTTAGGAAAGAAAAGAATCTCACCCAGAACGACATCGCGGATAAAGTAGGGGTCACCGCTCAAGCAGTATCGAAATGGGAGAACGATCAAGCGACGCCGGATATCGATGTGCTGGTGAAGCTATCCGATATCTTCTCTGTCTCGTTAGATGAATTGCTTGGAAAGGAAAAACCCGCCGCGGCATCCTTGCTTCCTGATAAGCCCACCAAAAAAGATATCGATAACATGGTCTTGAAGATAAAGGTAGATTCGGTGGATGGAGACACCGTCAACGTCAATCTCCCACTAGCCCTTGTGCGTGTCTTCGTCAACAAAGAAGATGGCAAGATCTCTTTGCTTGAGGGCAACCCAAAGCTAGAGAATATCGATTTTAGCAAAGTCATCGAATTGGTTGAGGCCGGCGTCATTGGGGAACTCGTCACTGTCGATTCTAAAGACGGCGATACTGTCCGCGTCGTGGTAGAGTAATGAGAATCTTCATCAAGAACATCAAAGACGGACCGAAGTTCTTGGTATTCTTTGCGCCACTATGGATGATCAAAACCCGTCTTGCGGCCAAGATCATCTGCCAGGATGAACGTGTGAAGATCGAACCCGTAGAGCTTCAAGCGCGTATTAAACACGCATATAAGAAGCTGAAGGAATACGTCAAAGAGCACGGGCATTTCTATCTTGTGGAGGTCCACGAAAAAGAAGGCGGCGTCGTAAAGATCCGTGTATAAGAAAGCGAGGTTTCGGCCTTGTTTTTCTTTAAAACTCCGCAAATACCGCCTATTTTATTTCTCGTTGAAGAAGTAGGGCGACTCTTTGGTCGCACAAATACGTGTTCGTTTCTTGCTTTAAGGCACGTGTTTGATATGATTGTTGCTAGGCTACTCTAGCCGTGATTCATCTACTCTATGAAAGCTAAGAAAATCATCGTCAGTATCCTCGGCATTCTCTTTGTTGCCTTGACTTTCTATGGTTTTTATTTGTTCATCCAACACCTTGGCAAAGACACGACCATGACCATCATCTCCGCGATGATGCTCGGGGTAGGCTTTATCGGGATGTGTGTGATCGCCATCGTGTTCTACATGAAAAAGAAAGGCGACAAGAAAAACGAAGAGGAAGACAAAAAACAATAGCCTTCCTTTGCAAGAATCACGGGGTTCTTCAAGAATCCCATTTTTTCCTTTATAATCCTCGGCGAATGGATAACAGACAGTATACAAAACGTAACTTCAGAGACCTCTCTATCTATACAAACGAAGAAGGATATTCCCTGAAAGAAGGGCTCTTTTTCCGCAGCGGAAAACTCTACAAGTTATCCAAAAAAGAACTCGAGTTATTCAACGATCTTCAAATCAAGACGATTCTAGATTTTAGAACCCCCGGTGAACAAGAAAATAAGCCTGACACCGTTCTTCCTGGAGCATCTTGCCATACCTTGCCACTTGTGGAATCAGAGATGTTTGGAATTACCCACGAAGGCAAAAAGCCAGCCCGTTATTCCCGTCCGCCCAACATGCCATCTCTTTATCGGAAACTCGTGACCGCAGACATCGCCGTTAACGCCATCAAAGGCGCGCTTCAGATGATCTTTGATCCAAACCGTGAAGGCCCTATACTATGGCATTGCACCGAAGGCAAAGATCGAGCAGGGCTTGTCACCGTGATGTTCCTTTATGCGCTTGGTTATTCACTAGACACTATTTATGAAGATTACCAAAAGACGAACGCTTCTTCGGAACCCAAGGGGAAGCGATATCGCGCCTTGATTCGCGTCTTCATGTTCAATAACAAACTCGCCCAAGGTGTTTACCAAGCGATGCTTGCCTCCAAAGAGTATCTTGATGCCGCGATTGACGAGATCAATAAGGTGTATGGAGGGCTATCTCAATTCCTCCATAATCAACTTGGGATCACCCAAGAAATGATCGATATTTTTAAAGCCAAGTACATGGTTAAGAAATAGCAAAATCCCTGCAAATCCCTCTTAATTATTTGAGATTCGCAGGGTTTTTTCGTTTTTGTTTAGGCAATTCCTCCTGCCTTGTGCAAGGTTAATTTAACCTTGAGGTTGCATTTTCCTTGAATCGAAAACGAAGACGCTTAGAATATCGCTTACCATGAAAGAAAGACTCGGTAGAACTGGCACGAACATGACGGAAGGAAATCTCTTCTGGAAGATCATTCTTTTCGCTTTGCCTGTCATGGCGACTACCGCGATGCAGCTGCTTTATGTCTCCATCGATTTGATGACCGTCCATTATGGCGATTCGGCGGAATCGATGGGTGCGATTGCTTCCAATAACGCATTGATCAACTTGATCGTCGTCGTATTCACCGGCGTTTCTTTGGGCGTCAACGTTGTCTTAAGTGAGGCTCGAGGGGCGGGCAACCACGAAAAGGCTGAGAAGATCATCCATACTTCTTTGGTGTTCGCGGCGATCTCTGGTTTTGCGGTAGGCCTATTAGGCTTCTTTATCTCTGACAATCTTTTGGTAATGATGGGAACGGAAGCTCATTTCCTAGAAAAAGCCACGCTTTATCTACGAATCTATTTTGGTGGCCTTCCCTTCTTGATGGTGTACAACTACGCTTCGCAGATGCTGCGTGCCCAAGGCGATTCGCAGACCCCGTTTTACATTTTGACGGCGTCAGGCCTTATCAATGTCGGGTTTGACTGCTGGTTTGTCTTTGGCTTTAAGATGGGGGTCGCCGGGGTTGGCTTTGCCACCATCATCGCTGAAGCGGTTTCCTGCGTGCTGTGCCTTTTTGTCTTATATAAGAAGAAGAGCTTATACGCGAATTTCCGCTTCAAAAAGCTTCGCATCGATGGACCAGTTCTTTTCGATGTGTTGAAGGTTGGCTTGCCGGCTGGATTACAAGGCTTCTTCTTCTCGCTTCCAAACGTCTTCATCCAATCGAGTTTATACACGATTGATCCGAACAATATCGATCTAGAAAACGGGGCGATTGCTAGCGGAAACATCGAATCCTATTTCCATACCGCGGTTGATGCCATTGGCACTAGCGCGATGACCTTTATCGCCGCCAATGTCGGAGCGAAAAATAAAGATAACATCAAGAAGATCATTCTTTATGCTGGCATATGGGGAACGATTGCCTGCGCTTTGATTGCTTTGATCACCGCGACGTTATATCGCCCATTGCTTCGTTTGTTCGTCGACAGCGAGGAATCAATCCAAGCCGGCAAGCAACGCATGGAGATCATGGGCTATTGGTATTTCTTCAACCTAGCCATGAACCTATCCGCTGGAATCCTTAGAGGAATCCGCAAATCGACGATGCCGATGCTTTCAACCATGATTTTCTGCACTGGGTTACGTATCTTGCTCATCTATACCCTCTTCCCGATGGAGCAATTCCACACCCTGCAATGGCTCTATGCGTTATTCCCGATCACCTGGGTCCTTGCGTTCTTGTCGAACTTGGTTGGTATTTTCATCTTTTTGCCGAAAACGCTTCGGAAACTAGAGGCGAAGGCGGAATAACATTTTCGCCCCGCGCTAAGAAAAACCTGTATAATATGGCACGCTGCTCCATTAGCTCAGCCGGTTAGAGTGAGCGACTTATAATCGCTAGGTCCGGTGTTCAAGTCACCGATGGAGCACCAACGGAGGCGTACCCAAGTGGCTGAAGGGACTGGTCTTGAAAACCGGCAGGG
>ONWJ01000119.1 GCA_900321535.1 uncultured Erysipelotrichaceae bacterium | reverse complement strand
TCAATTGGATGATATCGATCTCTTATTGTTGAATCTTTTTGCCGCGCAGGCAGCAAAGGCAGAGTACACGAAACGAGGCATCCCTCAAGGTGTTTATGACGCGACAATGGGATGCTTCTCGCGCTTCATCAACGAGACCTATGCAAGCAAAGGCATCTATACTTTCGACCGTCATTTTTGGACTTACCGTCAAACCTCTTTACGCTTGTTCCGACTTGGAACGCTTGAGTATGAATTCATTGATGGCGATGCTGCCGTCCACATTCCTAGCGACGCTTCCTTATCACCCAAAAATGTTGAAGAATCTCTTCGTGCATTTTCCGATTTCTCAACGCGATATTTTCCTGATAAGCCCGTCAAGCGCATCACTTGTTTATCGTGGCTCCTTTCGCCTGAAATAGGATCGCTTCTTGGTCCGGGGTCCAACATCAAATCGTTCCAGTCACTTTTTGAAATCACCAGCGAGAGTAAACCCACCGAGGATTATTTGTTTTGGCTATTTGGGGTAGACACCCTTCAAAATATAGATGAATTGAAAGAGGATACCTCGCTTCAAAGAGGCGTGAAAAAGCATCTCTTAAAAGGCGATGTCATTCATAATGGTTTTGGAATTTTAAAAGGAAGGGATGAATTATGAGCAATCGTATCTTGGATGTCGTTATTATCGGCGTGGGTAATCGAGGCGTTTTCGCCTATGGTCAAAAGATGTATGCTCGCCCCGACCGCTTCCGCATTGTCGCCGATTGCGACATCAGGGAAGAATCCCTTCTTTGCGCGAAAACCGAATTCCATCTAAAAGACGAGCAATTGTTCCGTGATAGCAAAGAATTCTTCGCCAAAAAGAGAGGCGATCTTTGCCTTGTCTGCACATTGGATGACACCCATGTTGAATTCGCGACCAAAGCCATGGAATTAGGCTATGACGTCCTTTGCGAGAAGCCAATCAGTTCCAACAAGCAAGAACTTCTTACATTGCTAGAAACACAGAGGAAGCACCATAACAAGGTCATGATTTGCCATGTTTTGCGTTACGCGAACGCTTTTGTGAAAGTAAAACAACTATTAGAAGAAGGCGTCGTGGGCGATATCGTCAATATCAATGCGATCGAGCAAATCGCTTTCTGGCATATGGCACACTCTTTTGTTCGTGGCAATTGGCATAAAGTCGGTGATGGAGCCCCGCTCATCTTGGCCAAATCCTGTCATGACCTTGATTATCTAGTATGGTTTATCTCTTCTAAATGCAAGACCGTTTCATCGTTTGGAGGGCTTAGCTATTTCGATGCAAACCATGCGCCAGAGGGCGCCACGGAACGCTGCTTAGACTGTCCTCATAAAGATACTTGCCTTTATAGCGCCCCTCGCTTTTATATCGACAAATGGCAAGAACTCGGTGCTTTGCCCGATGTGTGGCCCTTCTCTGTGCCAGTTCAAATCAACGATCAGCTGCCTATTACGAAAGAAAAGATGGAAAAGGCGCTTCGTCTTACCGATTATGGAAGATGCGTCTTCAAAATGAATAATGACTGCGCAACCCATCAAACCGTCATGATGCAATTTGCTAATGGCTCAATGGCGACACTGACCGTCATGGCGTTCACTGGAACCGGCGGCCGAGTTATTCGAATCCATGGCACAAAGGGTGAAATCGATTTGGATGAAGAGAAAGCTTTCATCGAAATCAAAGTCTTCGGTAAAGATAGCGAGGTCATTCCATTTGATGCTTTACTTGATGCATCCAAAGGACACGGCGGCGGAGATGAAGGTCTTGTCGAAGCTTGCTACCACTATTTCTCAACCGACGAAAACGTTAGAGGAATCACGACGTTAGAAGAGTCAATCGAATCCCATTTGATTGGAATTGCAGCTGAGGAATCAAGGCTGGATGGAGGCAAAATAGTTCATGTCCACAAGTAGCAAAAAGTATACTTTGGCAACTTTTTCGTTCTTTTTGTTATTTTCAGCAACTTCTAGCTGCACGTCAAACACTCCGATTTCTACCCAGTCATCGCAAGAAATAACTTCCATCAGTCAACTTCCAAGTGCTGGTTTTTCTTCGCAGACGTTTGTTTTCAATACACATTCTGATGATCAAGAAGCTTTCTTAACCTCTTCAGATTATCAACAATGGCTCATTAATCATGAGGTCCACGGACAAGGCAGCAATGATCGCCCAAAACCTGTTTCTCTCACCTGGAATGACGTGTCCGATCATTATCGAATTACCTTATCAAAGAACGCTGACTACAGTAACCCTATTGTTTATGAAGTTAGCCGCGACAAAGTCGATATTCATAATCTAGAAATCAATACACCTTATCACGTCAAATTGGAGTATGGCGAGAGCGGAATCGAAGAGAATATGATCACCGTCCAATGCTGTGCTCCTAGAATCCTTTATATCACTGGCGTGAATAACTTTAGGGATGAGGGCGGATACCCGTTAGAAAATGGGAAGTTCACGAAGCAAGGTCTCATCTATCGAGCAGCGAGGCCGAACTCTATTTCTCAAAAAGGAATGAATGTTCTCTATGAGGAATTAAAGCTTAAGACGGAAATCGATTTGCAGACCATCGGTGAAGTCGGCGAAGAAGGCTTCACTAGACTAACCAAGCTTAATTATCAATTCTGCCCAATGAGTGGCGTGGTTAACGACAGTGAGAACGACGATTCGGTTCGTAAAGTCTTTTCGATCTTTTCCAACCAAGAAAACTACCCAATCTATTTCCATTGCGCGATAGGAACAGATCGAACCGGATATATCGGCTTCTTGCTCAATGCTTTGTTAGGCGTCAGTTATGACTACTGCCTTAAAGATTATCTATTATCCAATTTTGCCCCCATCGGCGGGCAGCGAAGCCTAAAAGATATCAATTATTACTTAGATCCTTTGCTCGCTTGCGAAGGAAATACCCTTCAAGAGAAATGCGAATCATATTTGATGGAACGTTATCAAATCCCTTTGACCCAAATCGAAGCGATTCGATCCATCATGATTCAAGACTGATTTTCCTCAAATCGTGTGAAAAGATTGCAAAATATTCCGAAGGTGAAATCTTAAAAAACGAATATTTGCATATCAGGATACAATAAGCCCATGGAAAGCGATCGTTATGTCATCGGCGTCGATATTGGAGGTACCTCCATCAAAGGAGCTCTTTTCGACGGCGATACCATCATCGAAGAATCAAGGTTC
>ONWJ01000158.1 GCA_900321535.1 uncultured Erysipelotrichaceae bacterium | reverse complement strand
AGAGTATGGCTTAATTCTTCTTTCTTTTGATTGACTTCAACGCGCGTTTCTTCCAAAGCCGCCTTGTATTCTTCCTTGATATCGGAGATGACGAAGGAATTGAGCAACGTCGAACCGACGATGCAGCCGATCGAATAAATCGGCAAGTAGGGGAAATAGATCTGGGTCGAAATCGCTCCGCCCATGGCGATGGAATAAAGGCAGATGGTCATATATCTTCGGCGATTCGACCCTTTGCTGCGAAAGGCGAAGATCGCGGTGTACACCAGCAAGATGAAATACATCAAGATCTGGACATAGAGCATGATGTTCCTGCCTTTGAAGGTCTTATATTCCGCGGTGGTTAAATCGATGCTGAATAGGACAGGAGTGAAGATGTTGACGATAAGAAGAACGATCTCGGCAAGGAAGAAGACATTACCAACAACCATCATGATGTTCGCGACCGCTTTGTTGCTAGGCAAGAATTTAACGACATATCGCGTCCAGGCCAAAATTGAAAAGCCCATGATGATGAAATAGATCGTGGTGATGACGGCCAAAGGCATCGGCAATTTGAATTTGTCGAAGATGCCCCAAAGCAAATCAGAGACGAAATAGATGAAAACCGAGGCGACGAAAACGCGGTACGCGCGGATCGCTGGCAAATTGACGGTTGGCTTTCTACGGAAGACGTCGATGTTGATGAGGGCATGGATGATTAGACACACCACGACGAACAGATAGTATTCCATAACAATTTCATTGTAATGGATGATTCATTTTTTGCCACATGTTTTATGCGTTTTCTGCGGGTTTCCTTTTCCAGTATGAAATGTTGGAACTCTTGGCTTTTCATCGGAAAAAGTTCGGACTTGTTACTCTTAAACGCATAAGGGAAATGTGGCTAAAACGAAAGGAACGCTCGATGGGATAATAACCCTAGCAAAACCGGCCTAAATAAGAATCTGAAAAACGCTGCAAATCGGCCATATTTTGTTGGACTACATCAAAATCTCTGCAAAAACAGCCTCTTCCAAGAGGAGCGATCTAACGACTGCTCAACGGGATAAGAGGCTGTTATTAGAGATAAGGAGAACGATTATTTCTTCTTTGCCGTATGTTTTTTTGCGAAAAGAAGGACGTTGTATTTACCCACGCGTCGGTAGTGGAATTCATCCGACATGGTGGACGCCATCAAGATGCCAAGGCCACCCGGCTTATCTTCATCGTGCTTCGGCTTGTCTTCAAGCGGATTGAAGGGGATGCCGGTATCGATGACGGTGCCATAGATGAATTCACCATCATCGCGCAAGGTGAAGAGGATGTTTTCGCCATCAGTTTCGGCGTAACGGACGACGTTAGAGCATAGCTCATCAGCGATCACTTGAATCGGCGCGACGAAGGCAAGCTCTTCTTTTTCGCCGAAGAATTCATCGATGAATGGAGGAACTTTGTTGAGCCCATCTAAAGTTGGCTCAAACGAAAGCAAGGATTCTTTCGCATAATCAAGAGAGAGCATGCACATATCATCGCTTTGCTCCGCCCCATTGACGAACATCGAAATAGAATAACGCATCGCTTCCATCAAAGCCGTATTCGCGAGTTCGCAAGCCTGGTTGAGGGTATCTAGGATACGTTCCTTGCCAAAGAGGTTGCCATCTTTGTCCATGGCTTCGGAAATGCCGTCGGTATAAAGGAAGAGACGGTCGCCATGAGAAAGCTGAATCTCTTCGACTGGATATTCCATTTCCTCATCCCAGCCTAATGGGAGATTGGAATTGGCTGGTAAGACGTCATATTTGCCATCATGGAACAGAAAGGTTGGCTCATGACCGCAGTTGACGTAACGGAGCAACCCTGTCTTGTGGTTCAAAACACCGATGAAGGCGGTGACGAAGAGCAATTCGTCATTGTTTTGACAAAGCAAGCGGTTGACTTTCTCAATCTCTAGCTTCGAGCTTAATAAACGGAGCAAGGTGACGGTTTTGGCCATGAATAGGGAGGCAGGAACCCCTTTGCCAGAGACGTCGCCGATGAAGAAGCCGACATGGTCTTCATCGATCTCGAAATAATTGTAGAGGTCGCCGCCGACTTCTCTGGCCGGAAGCATGAATCCTCCGACTGTGAAATTGGAGCTGCTGATGGGGCTAGAAGGCACCATCGAGCCTTGAATACGTTCGGCCAAACGGAGGTCGGCGTTGATTTTTTCTTCATACGCCGCGGCTTCTTTGATTTTGCCAGTATATTCAGCGATGGCTTCTTGGGTATAGAACAATGCATCATTAAGATCAGTCATCTCATTTTTGATGGTGCTTGTGTCTTCGCTGAAAACGCTTTTCGCTTCTCCAGCTCTTAACGAGGCAATATAGGCGTTTCCGGCTTTGGATAGCCTCTTCGATGGCTTTAAAACAATCAAATAGAGCAAGAGATATGCTAAGCCAAGCAAGGCGACCAAGATCGTAGAGGCCCAAATGGCGTAAGACCTGGTGAAATGCGGGATGGCGGCGTATAAATCGGTCATCAAGGTTTCGCGGACGATCCAAACGCGGTATGGGCCGCCGTATTGATCGGCCATCGTCGGATGGCTGATCTCACCGACATAGAGTCCGCTGGTGAAGACTTTTCCAAGTTTGACATCGGTGACGGTGATGCCATAGAAAGATGTGGCATCGAAATCAGAAGTGCGAGTGAAGAAAGCTCCAACATAAAGGACGTTTTGAGTGTCGGTGTTGCGCGCGTCTTCGCCGTCTAAGTTGCTGCTGCAAGTAAGCACCATGCGATTGGCGGCAAGATCTTCATAGAAAAAACCGACGAATGTCGTGATGAAGCGATCCAGCGTGTGCTTGGTGGCTTCATAAAGCTGACCATAGGTGCTTTTAACCATGAGCTCGCGGTAGTCGTTCTCTTCTTTACTGCCCGGAACGAAAGGAGCGGCCGGTTTATTCTGCTCGTAGGTATAGATTTCTGGAACAAGCGAGTAACCAAGCATCGCGTAGTTATTGCCGGAAACTTCTTCCTTGATTTGAGCTAAATCGGTCTGATCATCGGTGATCGCGTTTTGGGTAACCGTGTCATTCAAAACGAAATACGCGGCAAAATAGAGGCCGATTTCACCAAGCAAAATGGCCGCGAACAACGGCAAAAGGATGGCGAGCGTTAATGGGAAACGCTTCTTTTTATTGTTCATTTGAGGGTAATCTGGCGCTCAAACCCAGTGACGCGGAAAATCTCACGGATAACTTCGTTCGCATTTCTGACCACGACATGTTCGGCTCCCCCGAGCTTTTTGCGGCAGGCGAAGAGCAAACGGATGCCGGCGGAAGAAAGGTAATCGAGCTTCTCGAAATCGAAATCGACATCGGTGAAGCCGCTTTCTTGGCCTAAGGATTCATCCAAAGCAGGGGAGGTGTTCGTGTCGAGTCTCCCGATGAGTTGGACCTTGAGGGTGGTGCCCTCCATGTTCTTTACGATTTCCATTGTGTATTCTCCTTATTATTTCGATATTTCAATGATGGTGTTGTTGGTGTT
>ONWJ01000070.1 GCA_900321535.1 uncultured Erysipelotrichaceae bacterium | reverse complement strand
GAGTCGATACCAAGTCTCTTATAGAGGTCGACGTTTTTCGGGTTGTTGACGACGCAGATGACTTTTCGTGCGTTGAATAATTTCTTGGCGATGATGCAGGAAGCGTAGTTATCCGTGTCTTTCTCGTTCAAAGCGATGAAGACGTTTGCATCATAAGCGCCCGCTTCTTCCAAAACGTATTTTCTCCAAGGCTCGCCGGTATAAACCGGGACGCGGCAACGCTTGACCAAAAGGTCAGAAACGCTTTTATCCGGGTTGATAACCACGATTTCGTTGGTCTTCCCCTTGAACATGGAGATGATGAATTCGGCCTGCGTCGTGCCGCCGGCAATTACGATTTTCATAATTACTTCGCACCTCCACGCATTTTGTTAAGCGCCGCCATAGAGAGCTGGAACGGATAGATGGCTTTGATGGACGAGCTAGAGACCAAATAGCCTTTATCCGGATCATCGAATCGCACATAGACATAGGGGATCTCGAAAATCTCGGCGCAGACATGGGCCAAAAATAGGTTCGTGTTATCGTCCTCGGTGGAGATGATGACTTCTTTCACCGAATCGATGAACGCGTCTTTCAGCTCGTCAACGTCAGTTGCATCAGCAACCACGGTGTAGCCAGAAAACGTCTCATCGAGTTTGGAGAAGGAGGATTCATCCGCGTCGACGACGATGACATCATTCCCCTGTGCTGAGGAATAATTCGCGATGGATGCGCCAAGACGGCCGCATCCGATGATCAAGGTTTTGTTTCTCATAGGTGATTTTCGTTAGGGGATTATAAACTCTATGCTAGAGTTTGCAAATCTTCATGCCCTATCGATGGGCTTTGACGACATCGGCCTTGATGTGCTCGAAGGTGATCATGTCGACCTTGTTTTCCACGTTGCTGAGCGCTTCTTCTGAGCGGATCGTCCAAACGTTCAATGGCTTTTTCTTGTGGAAACGAAGGACTTTTTTGTTCTCCAAAAGGACGTCTTCGACATCGAGATAATCGAAGAAGTGACGGAATAAGAGCACATCCTTTCTTTCGTCGGCGATGAGCAACCCACAGGTAAAGGGTCCTTTCTTCGCTGGGAAAAGGCAACGAGGGTCAAAGGAAATGATGGTGATCATATCCTTGTTTTGGATGTTTGAAAGTGCAATTAAGGCGGCTTTTGCAAGGGATTTCCAGTTTTTGTTGTAGGGTTTTAGCTCTACGACGATAGGAACGATTTCGTTGACAAGCTCTAAAACTTTTTCAAACAAAGGGAGGTTGCTGCCATCAGGAAGATGATAATCCCGGTTGAGTTCTTCTAAGGTCTTATCTTCCAAGATGCCTTCTTTTCCGGTCATGCGTTTTAAGTCAGAATCATGGAAAACGACAAGTTTGCCATCCTTGGTGAGATGGATGTCCAATTCAATCGGCAGTTTCGCGTCCACCGCTTTTTGGAATGCCGAAAGGGAATTTTCAGGACTCACATCATCATGAAGGCCGCGATGGGCGATGTGACGATATAAAGGAAGATTCAGTTTTTTGCTCATAAGAAGATCTCCAAAATAGAAAACAAGGGGATTAGTCCTTGTTTCGTTTTTCTAAATAGACGCGCTGCAAGCGGGTAGACGGAACGTTGGTTCTGCCTTCTTTGGCCTGAGGCTTGCCATCAAGTTCAACCAAGTCACCGGTGAAGCCGCAGGTTGTGTTGTTGACAAGATAGGTTCCAACCCCATACATATCAACCGGCACGCCTTCGTCGGTCCATTCTTTGATTTTATCTGGTGCAAAACCGCTGGAAACGATGATTTTGACGTGCTGATAGCCTTCTTTATCGAGGGCATCACGCAAGGCATAAATCAATTGTTTGCAAACCCCATGAGGGTCAAAACCGCTGGTGTCCTTATCATCGAAATAGTGATCGATGAGGGATTTGGAAGTATCGACGCGGATGGCGCCTAGTTTATCGCCTAGATGACGGGCTAGAATCAAAGCATCGACCGTGACGTTATTGTTATAATCGATCAACGCGGTCACTGGTTTATCTGGATATTCATCGAGATAGATATCGCTTGCCTTGCAGATATCGCCATCGCAAAGCTGAATCAAAGCATGCGGCATCGTGCCCATGCCTTTTTTATTCACCCACGCCCCTTGGGCATCGGTGGAGAAGGCTTTGATGCCAGCGACATAGGTGGCATAGCCATCGCCCGATTGGGTTAAGTAATCATCTTGACGGTCCGCCATAGAGAAGGTTGGGGTGCCTTTGAGGGCGCGAACAACCTGCAATGTGTTGGTGGCGACCGATGTTCTTCTAGCAAGGATCCCGTCGATCAAGGATTCGAGGAATCCGAAATCTTCGTATTTTCCTCTGACTTTCAATACTGGTTCTCCATAAGAGATCATGTCGCCATCATTCAATGCATAGATTTCAAGGTTCTCTGGATGAACCGCGAACTCTTGGAGGATGGCAAGAGACTCGTCGATGCCGCAGAGCATCGTGTCATCGCGACGCTGAAACCATTGGCAGGTGACGATATGGCCAGGATTTTGATGGGTCACGATTTGGCGGCTCTTCAAAAAATAGTTGGCCGAGAAATAGCCTTCTGCGATGCGGCGGTCGAATTGGAATGTCTTATTGGTAAGATGCTTGATTTTGCCTTGTTCTTTCAGAACGATTTCAGGAATGTTTTCCATGTGCTTGCCTCCTTATGCAAAGAAGTCTTCCCCCACTGCTTTATCATTAGCAAGGAACGCTTCTTTATAGTTCTCGCCTAGGCAAAGGTCTCTTTCACTGCAAAGGGTGACATCGATGGGGATGTTCTTCTCCACACGTTTATGGAAGACCGAACCATCAAAGAGGAATGTCCCGTCTTTTGCAACCACGACATGGTCTCCCACTTTGTAGTTGCTATAACGGGTGACAGAAGAGCATTCTCCGTTTTTCCCAGCCAAGGTGAGGATGGAAAGCTTCTCATTGAGAGGGTGCTCTTCGATGAGTTTCACTTCCATGACTTCATAGCCAGATTCCACGTATTGATACTTTGGAAGTCCGCTTTTTTCTAAAATTTGATTGAGTTTTGCAGAGATTTCTTCATTTGGATGCACGAGTAATCCTAATGGGAGATCAGCGGTCAATGCTTCATCGAAGAGATTGATGCCGAGGAGTTTGTCGCCTTGATAAAGCGCGGCGGCATTCTCACATTCTTTGATTTGTTCGGGAGAAGCGGAAGCATCGTTAACAAGGAAAAGGACTTTCTTGCCATTATGCTTTCCAACATAGATTGCACTCATATTCATTGCTCCTTTTTGATGATCAGGCGATGGATGGATTTGCCAACGCTGCGGAAATTGCGTTCATATTCGCTCATCGCATCGTTAGCAGCATCAAATTCATATTCATCTTGACGCAAGGCGATGGAGAGTTTTGCTTCTTCGATTTGCTCTAAGGTATAGGCATAGAGGTCATCGTTATCGGTTTTGAAACGAATCTCCCCTCCTTCTTTGAGCAAACCAGCGATCTTGAGTAATCTCGGGGCGAAGGTAAGGCGACGTTTTTTATGACGCGCTTTGGGCCATGGGTCTGAGAAGTTCAAGAAGATGACATCGAAGCGAAGCGACATGATATCTTCATAGACCACATCGAAGTCATCGGCGACAAGGCGAATGGAGGTACGTCCGCTAGAAACGACTTTCTTGGCCGCCATACCCATGATTGAGATATCTTTCTCTAGGCCAAGATAATGGCCAGGAAGGATATCTTGCATCCCGAGTATGAAATCGCCTTTGCCAATCCCGATTTCTAAAAACAATGGGCGGGTGGCGAAGAACGGGTCGTTAGGATCGACTTGTTCTAAAGCAATGTCACGATGTGCCTCTAGATAAGGAGAGGCCCATTTTTTGAATCGTCCTCTCACTTTCCTAATTTCCCTAACGAGTAGATGGCGTCCGCGTAGATTGCGATCTGCGCATTGAGGTCATCGACATACATATATTCATTCGGCGAATGGATGTTGCCTGGATGATTCATGAAGGTTCCTCCATAAGCAACGCAGTTCTTCGCTTCTTTGGCGTAGGTTCCTCCTCCGATGGCCATTGGCTTATCGAAGAATTTCCAAGTCATGCGCTTGTAGGATTTCATTAAAGTGGAAACAAGCGGGGATTGCTTTTCGAATAGCAAAACCGGAGCGACGGAGTCGACTTTGACCGATAATCCGGTGGCCTTTTCAAGTTTAGCGACGCTTTCTTCGTATTTAGCGGTTTCGCCGAAACGATAATCAACGCTCAAGGAGAGCAATTGATTGGACGTATAGTGGATAACCCCATAGTTATAGGTGGCTTTGCCAAGTTCAGGAGATTCATTTTCTCCACCAAATCCCGCGCCGAAAGGATCTTTGAGAACCTCGGCAAGGCGGCTGAGGGTTTTGATGGAATAGAAAGCGCCGAGATAAGCAAAGGCTTTGATGACCGCGGAATCACCAAGCTGAGGGGTAGAACCGTGGGAGGTTTTGCCTTTGAAGGTGACGATCATGATCGGATCGGAGACCGAGATATCTCCATCGACTTTATCTTCTTTGAATTTGGCGATGAATTTCTTATCGACTGGAAGAGTGACGACGACGCGGTCGCATACCGCGTTGCTGACTGTTCCACCTTCCATGGCGATGATGGGTTTAAGGTCGACCTTACCTCCAAGAGTGCCATGAAGAATGGCTTTTTCAGCATAGATTAACGGGAATTCAGCGTCTGGCGTGAAGCCATAATCAGCCTGTGGCTTCTTCAAATTCTTGAAATAATAAGCAAGGCAGCTGGAGCCGCGTTCTTCATCTCCACCGGTGACAAGGCGGACGCGATAGCCTTTGATAAGGCCATTGTCTTTCAAAAGCTTCAAAGCGAATAACGAGGCGATAAGCGGTCCTTTATCATCGGAAGATCCCCTGCCGATGATTTTTCTTTCTTTGCCTTCGCCGACCACTTCTCCTTTAAACGGAGGATAGTCCCATTTGCCAGAGACAGGAACGACATCGCTATGGGCATAGATACCAATGAGCGGTCCTTGGTCTTCGCCGAAGCTGATTTCGGTTGCTCTTCCTTGGCAATAATCGACTTGGAAGCCATATTCTTTGGCGAGTCGTCCAACATAATCCAAAGCCGATTTGACGCCTTTGCCATAAGGCGCATTATCAGCGATGGTGTTTGGGTCATAGACGCTTTCTTTGCGAATCAATTCCTGCAATGCGAGGAGAGCGTTCTCATAATAGGGTTTTGCGAGTTTTTTGAAATTTGGCATAACGGCTGTTCCTTTTCTATCAGTGTTGTCTTACATGAACGATGAAGCGCGGGGCTGCTTTGTTGATCGCCGTGGATAAGGGGGCGATGATGACTGCTGCGATGGCGCCTTCTCCTAGCATCCCTAGACCGATGATTCCCGCGAAGGTGAATCCGATTCCATAAGTTTGGCTAGAGAAGAACAAGGCGGATACTTCTTCCCCATGGAAGAGGAAGAGGTCTGTGAAGACCAAAACGGTGTGCGCGATGGTCAGCAGAAAACAAACCAGTGGTAAGTATATCGCTTTCGCGCCCTTTTTGTGAAGTTTTCCTATTAAGGAAAAGACGATTCCCGATAGTAGTCCAAAGAGCACCCTTGGAGGGATAGCTACCCAAAAGAAGGCAAACATCGCGTTCAGCCCTACTGGATTCATCAATGCATTGACATAGCTGGTAAGGCCGAAAACAAGGCCATAAAGGAGACCTTTCTTCCAACCGAATAAGGCGGCTCCTAATAAAACCGGAAGGTGCATCAAAGTCAAAGAAAGGCCGGGAACAACGGTGATATATCCAATCGGGGTGAACGCCATAACGAGCAGAATCGCTAAGAAAAAGGCATCGACTGACATGGATGCGATCTTTTCGCTGGCCGCTTGGTCGTCTTTCTTATTTTTGGGGTAGGTATCTTGATAGACCATGACAAGAATCAGCACCGCGATGATCAAAATCACAGATGCGACGATCAAAGAAGAAGTGTTCATTGTTTGTTCTTCCTTTCATAAATCGCATAGATGCCACGGAGCGCAAGATGGCTGGCATAGGTGAATTCTCCTAATAATGGGAGCAGAAGTTTGGAATAACCGCCGGTGATGATCCTTTTGCAGGGATACCCCGCTTCTTTTTCAATCTCATCGGCGAGTCCTTTGATGGCATAACTTGTTCCATAGGTCAAAGAGCTGGAAATGCAGTCGGCGGTGTTTTTGCCTAGCTTTTTCTCAGGGATTCGGATATCCACCTCCCCTAGCAAAGCGGCTTTTCCAACTAAAGCGCTTAAAGAGATGGCGAGTCCAGGAGCGATCGTGCATCCTTCGAATGAGCCATCTGGTCCCATGAGGATGATTTTCGTCGCTGTGCCCAAATCACAGATGATGGCGGGGCCACCAAACAGCGCTTTCGCGCCAGCGCAGTCGGCAATCAAATCTCCGCCGACTTCTTTGGGGTTATCGGTGTTGATACGCACCCCGCTTGGGAAGCCAGGACCAATTAAAAATGGCTCAAGCCCAAACACGCTTTGGCATACTTCTCGCAACGTTTCATTAAAAGAAGGTACGACGGAGCTGATGAGAATGGCTTGAACCGATTCTTTTTGAATATTTTTGTTCGTTAGGAACGAAGATAGGTCAATGGCGTATGCATCACTGGTTTTCTTAGTGGTCGTCTTGGCCCGATAAATGTGGCAGAGTTCGTGGTCTTCAAAAAAGCCAAATTCCACGGATGTATTGCCGCAATCAATTGCTAAAAACATAGGAAGTTTTCCTCCGCTTCGATCCATCAAAGGTATCGAGCGAGTAAAGATTACTCTTTCTAAGAAAGAAGTGCTACTGAAAGGACAGTTTTATTGCTATTTTCCATCATAGCAGCCAAGGAACAGAGGAACGTTTCTATGATCTTTGATGATATAGGCAAAACGCTGATCAAGCTTGATTTCATAGCCGCCGCTTCCCATCGGAGCCGCGTTACCAGCACCTATGGACCAAGTAAGGCTCCTTGCTTTCGTGCCATCTTCTTGGAAATCAATTTTGGAAACTTGCTTCGTTGAAACTAAGTGCGAATACTCGAGATTTTTATTGGCGTAGGCTCGTTGCATCACATTGGCGTTTTTCTCATAAAGTTTGGCTAGCCCAACAGAGGAAAGAATCGGGGTGTAGTCGATCGTTGATTTTGTATTGAATTTCGGAAGATAAAGTTTAATCATCGTCTGTTTTTGGCTACCACCTGAATCTTGCTGAAGGCTTAAATAATTTGATGTTGGAAGCACATCGATGAGGTCATCGCTTTCTTTTTTCGGGACAAAGTATTGGATGGTATAGCCATCCCAATAATAATCTTGGAACGTTACGTAATCGCCACGATCCTCCAAATATCCATAGAAAGAATGAACCATGAAGGTTTTATCTTGCTTGGTGCCGTCAGAACAACGGAATTGCATCTCGACATTGCTGCTGTTTAAGAAAGGAGAACTCCATCTCATATCAAACGATAAAGCCGATAAAAGAAGGATTGTTGTATCAGAGGCAGGCTGACCATCGAAGATTTGGTTGGGAGTAACAAAATCCCTTTCTCCAACGGCATTTGAAACCCATTGTCCGATTCCATTTTGCCCATCTTGACTAAAGAAATCACATGAATATGCCTCCGCACCTGCAGCGGTAAGTTTTTCAATATAATCAGGATCGGCGGTCACTTTTTGATCAAAGAACACGGCCTGAGAAGCAAAGACAGACCCACGTGAGCTTTGAAAGAAATTGTTGAAGAAGGAATTTTTAATCCAACCGTTTCGGAACGATTCGTCGCCACCTAACAATTGGTCCATCGACTGTCTTAAGGAGTCATCCGACAAAGTCATCGACGCCAAATGCATGTTCCCATATAACCCTAAAGCCGAAGTTACAAAGCTATTCTTTTCCCACAGAGATGGCAAAATCTTCTCGCAGAAACCATACATATTGGAAACAAACGTCGAATCGATGGAGGCGTTCCACATCCTTTCAGGATACGTAATATGGTTCAACGCTCGCATATGATCGATCGCGTTTTTCTTGGCTTGGCTAACTTCGACTTTGCTGAAGCGATTGCTTATTTGAATGTTTTCACGGACTTTAAAACCAGCCACCAAAATTCCAACTAAAGGGAACAAAATAACAAGTGCGGCAAAAGAGCCAGATACGATCAAGGCTACCTTGCGGGCAGTTCTACCAGGGTTGGTATATCGTGGTGCGGGTTCTCTTCCGTTGGATAAGCCTGCTTTTGCAGCGAAAGAAGCGTAATTCGTGTGGTTTCCATAAACCTTTTCGTAGGATGTCTTCAGTGTTTTGGCGAACTTGCTCATAACCATTCCTCCTTCTTGAGGGTAGATTTGGCTTTGGCTTTTGCTCGATGGGAAATACCCCTTGCTGCAGATGATGTCATTCCAAGTGCTGCCCCAATTTCATCGAAACCAAGTCCCAAGCAATAATGCATGGTGACTACGTCAAATTCGATGGGAGTGAGGAATGTTTTCAGGCAGTCCAACAGCTCATCGGAATAATGGAATTCCGTCGATGATGCATCTTCTTCATCGAGTTCTACCGGCTTTCGCATTCTCAAATGGTCCAGCGCAACGTTCTTTGCCGCTTTGCATAAGTACGAAAGAAAAACATCTGGATGCGTGCTTTCCATAGAGGATTGATAAACACGCAAAAAGGCTTCTTGGGCACAGTCTTCCGCTTCCGCCATATCATGGACACAGCCGAAGCAAATGTGCTTTAGAAGCCTAAAGTAGGTCGAATAGATCGCCGATACCGTTTTTTCGTCTTTGGCATAGAACAGTTTTACCGCACGAGAATCGATTTGCATAAAAAGCCTCTACAACTATTAAGACGATTCGAAACGAGAAAACGTTCGAATTATTTAACGACGATATTAAGGATACGTCCTTTGACGTAGATGATCTTGACG
>ONWJ01000062.1 GCA_900321535.1 uncultured Erysipelotrichaceae bacterium | reverse complement strand
CCTCATCATCTCTCCAAAGTCTTTGATTTATAACTGGGAGAGCGAATTCTATAAATGGGATCCATCTCGGAATGTATTCGTTCTTGGAGCAAATAAGGCGGGACGTGTATCTGTTTTAGAGTCTGCAAAGGATGTTTCTAGACCGGTTTTGATTGTCTCTTATGACTCGCTTAGAAACGACATTGAGACCTTTGAGAAATATCAATTCACCGCCGTCATCCTAGACGAAGGGCAATATATCGCAAACGCGATGGCGCTCAAATCCAAAGCCGTGAAAACCTTGAAAGCCAAGTATCGCTTTGTCCTTACTGGCACCCCAATTCAAAACTCCTTCCTCGACCTTTGGTCCATCTTTGATTTCTTGATGCCTGGATATCTAGAGGACTATAACGAATTCCAAAACATCTATCGCGGATTTGAATCCGTCCATAGCGAGGAAGGCAAAAAGCTTGAGAAGATGGTCGCACCATTCCTGCTTAGAAGAAAGAAAACCGATGTCTTGCAAGACCTTCCACCCAAAACCGAGGAAGTTGTGCGCATTCAATTTGGCGAACAAGAGCAAACTTTGTATTCATCTTATCTTGCGAATGTCAAAAACGAGCTTCGGAAAGACGTTAATAAGAGCAACAAAATCGCGATGCTTGCCATGCTTACGAGGCTTCGTCAACTCTGTGTTGACCCATCATCCTTCCTCGAATATAACGATATCTCAACCAAGTTATCTTATGTCATCACCATGGCAAAAGAAGCCATTTCCGGTGGGCATAAGATTCTGATTTTCTCGACCTTCGCCGAAACGTTATTGCATTTAGAGAAGTTATTGGACGGGGAACGAATCGCCCACCACTTGATCTATGGTCAAACTAGCGCGGCAAAGCGCTTATCCTACGCCGAAGACTTTAATAACAATCCTAACGTATCGGTAATGCTTGTCTCACTTAAGGCTGGCGGAACTGGTCTTAATCTTATCGGCGCGGATATCGTCATCCATCTTGATCCGTGGTGGAACATCGCTGCCGAAGAGCAGGCGACCGACCGCGCTCACCGCATCGGTCAAACAAGAAGTGTCTCCGTCTATAAGCTCATCATGGTCGATTCAGTAGAAGAAAAAGTCATCGAATTGCAGCAGAAAAAGAAAGAGCTCACCAACATCCTTCATAGCGAAGGCGAGGTCGGCGCTTCTCTTACCGCCGAAGATATTTACTATTTGCTTTCATAAATTAGGCGGATTTCGTAAGGTTTTTACCATTTCTAGAAAATTTATATTTCACCCCGATTATTTTTTGTTGATTATAAAATTCGATTGCATACAATTGAATTATGCCAAAGGAGGTTTTCAAAATGGAAAACGTGCATTCATTCAAAGTCGTCAACAACAAAGGTGAAGAAATCTCTTTGTCGGATTATGCTGGCAAGGTTCTTCTCATCGTCAATACCGCAACCGGCTGCGGTTTCACCCCGCAATATAAAGGTCTTCAAGAACTCTATGATAAATACAAAGAGAAAGGCTTAGAGATCCTCGACTTCCCATGCAACCAATTCATGGGACAGGCTCCTGGTGATGATGCTGCGATCGATTCGTTCTGCACCTTGAAGTACAACACCACTTTTCCACGCTTCCACAAAATCGATGTCAAAGGAAAGAACGCCGCCCCACTCTTCACTTATCTTGTGAACCAGAAACACGGCATCTTCAAAAACGTCAAATGGAATTTCACCAAATTCTTGGTTGACCGCGAAGGAAACGTCATCGCTCGTTTTGAGCCAACCGCCAAGCCAGAAGCTTTTGAGAAAGATATCGTTGCCGCGTTAGAAAAATAACATGTCTGAATTCGAACCGTTGAAGCTGGAAAACCAGCTATGCTTCCCGCTTTATTCGGCGGCAAAAAAGGTAGTGAAATCCTACACTCCTTTCTTGGACCGATTTGATCTGACTTATACCCAATACATCACGATGATGGTGTTTTGGGAGCATAAGGAGCTTTCCATCGCTGAACTAGGAGCGATACTTCATCTAGATTCCGGTACGTTAACACCGCTTGTAAAAAAGCTCATCCAAAAGAAATTGGTGATCAAAAAAGAGGACAAGCAGGACAGGCGAATGGTCAGCATCACGTTGACCAAACGGGGGGTCGCGTTAAAGGATAAGATGAAGGACGTTCCTTCTCAGGCCGGAAGTTGCTTCCCGCTTTCCGCCGAAGAAGCCATCCAATTACGAATCTTGTTGGACAAGGTCATCGCCGGATACGAGGATTAACTCATTGAACAACGTAAAAACGCCGATTGAATCGGCGTTTTCGTTCGCTTATAAGAGATTAGTCAAGGCAGATCAATTCGTATTCACGCACCCCAAGACCATGTTCTTCAGCGGTTTCAACCGTGTGGATCGCGTGTCTAGATTGCATACGCTCGATGAGGGCGCCTTTGCCTGGATCATCAGAATTCATGACCGCATCATAGCAAGCTTGGTCGATCGCGACCGGGTCAGTGGAGGCAAAGATGCCGATATCGCCCATCTTTGGCTCTTCTGGATTGGAATCGCAGTCGCAGTCAACCGAAAGGCGATTGGCGACATTGATATAGACCATATTACGGGAGCCATAGTAGGCCATCACGGCTTTGCAGGCATCGGCCATGGATTCAAGGAAATCATCTTGCTTTGGAAGATGGCTCCAAACCCATTCTTGGTCTTTGCATTCCGCCCTAGCGGAATGGATGTTTAATTTACCAGACGTCGAAGCAAACCCGATGGAAACGTTTTTAAGCGTTCCGCCGAATCCTCCCATCATATGGCCTTTGAAATGGGATAAGACCAACATGGAGTCATAGCATTTGCAATGCTCGCCGATACGGTCGAAGGTAAGATGTTTGCCATGATAAACAGGGATATCGAATTCTCCGAATTCATCGAGGATATCGACATTGAAGCGAGGCTTGAATCCATGTGCTTCGATGGTGTCCCAATGCTTTTGTTTCTCTTGTCTAGAGCCACCGTAGGCAGTGCAGCATTCAACGATCGTTCCTTCGATGCGATCAACCAATTTGCCAATGAGCTCAGGCTTAAGATAATTATGTCCGCCCATCTCGCCAGTCGAGATTTTCACGCCGATGCGCCCTTTCAGTTCAACCCCTAAAGCACGATAGGCTTTCACGAGTCCTTTCGGAGAGATATCCTTCGTAAAATAAACTTTCGCTTTTTCCATTTTTCGTTTCCTTTTGACTGCTGAAATGCTACGTGATTCCTAATCTTGATTCAAATGGCGAGATACTCTAATGTCGAAAAGTTTTCCGCGCTTTTTAGATAAATTCCGCTTTCATCGATCACCGCATATCCGGCTTCGCCGTCGCGCGGCTTTCCTATAGATCCTGGGTTTAAGAAGATGACGCCTCCTTCGGCGTATAAACTCTTGCAATGGGTATGCCCGCTCATCACGATATCCCCTTTTTGAAACTGCTGATAAAAAGGAGCGTGTCTCATCCAAAGCCGATGGCCCTTGAAGAAAAGAATCTGCTCTTCAGGCAATGCGGCATGAATCAGATTCCCATCCGAAGCATGGTCGCAGTTCCCTTTGACCGCGATAAGCGGAATCGAGGAGGAAGATAGATAATCAATGCACTCGCTCATCGCGCCGTCATAAGCGCCGAAAAGAATATCACCTAAGCAAATCAAAACATCCGGCTCTTCCGTAAGCGAGGCCGCCATCAAACGATTCAGCCCGCTTTTAGAGCCATGTAAATCTGAAAACACCAAGTATCTCACGCCGAATAGTATACTCAAACTCCGCGTTTTGTCGCACAGTAAAGCGCTATATTTGGCATTAAGCCAAAAAAACGAAGATTGTTAGAAAAACAAGGTGAGCATTATCATCCCATCTTGAGCCAAGACGAGTACAATAGGACCGATGAAAAATTATGACGTTATTGTAATCGGTTCTGGCATTGGAGGACTCTCCAGCGCATTGGCCTTGTCTAACGCAGGCAAAACCGTTCTCGTCCTCGAACAGCATAACCTTCCCGGCGGCTGTTCCTCGTCTTTTGTAAGAGGGCGTTTTGAATTCGATGCTTCTTTGCATGAATTATGCGGTGTCGGTTCGCCTGGCAAATGGGGCTATTCCGGCCAACTTTTGATGGAAGAATACAAGCTCCCCTATCAATGGTTCTACGCGAATGACCTATACCGTGTCATTGCTTATGCAAGAAGCGGAAACCATTATGACGTGACCCTTCCTTGTGGAGTGGAAGAATGCTCCAAGAGGATGGATGAATATGTTCCTGGCTCCTATAAGCCAATGAAGGAATTCTTCTCTCTCGCCAAAGAATGCTACGACGCGTCCCAATATTTCGACCGTCATATGTGGGAGAAGAAAAAAGGGAATGGAGATGTCGCGATCAAAGCTTCTACCTTCATCAAGTACTTTTTCCGTTATCTCATGGTTGCAGAACGTCCATTCAACGAAGTTCTCCGCCGTATCAAAATGCCGGAAGACGCGATTGATATCCTAAACACCTATTGGGTTTATTTAGGCGCGGATTTGGACGAATTCTCCTTCGTTTCGATGGCGGTTATGATCTATTGCTACGTCGAGATGAAGCCGGCAATCCCAAGGCACACTTCTCATTGCATCTCGGTCGAAGCGGTCGATCGGCTAAGAGAGAAAGGGAGCGATGTCTTCCACAATGTCAGAGCCACCAAAGTCGTGTCTGACGAAAAAGGCAAAATCCAAGGCGTAGAAACCACGATCGGTTTCTTCCCTTGCCATCAAGTGATCGCGAACATCAATCCCGCTACCGCGTATGGAGGTTTGCTTGATAAACGCATCAAGATACCAAAACGCGAACGCAAGAAGGTCAACGCGATCAACTTCTCCACGCGTTTTGTTAACGTTTATCTTGGCCTGAATCGTTCTTGCGAAGAGCTTGGCATCAAAGACTATACCGTCTTCTGCCCAGGCAGTTTGGATTCCTCCTCCAATATCGAATCCTCTTTATCCATCGATAGCATCGATCGCTGCACCGCGGTCTGCTATAACGTCATCTATCCAGATTGCTCTCCAAAAGGTACCTGCATTTTAACCTTAACCATTCCTTTCACTGACGACGCATGGGCAAGCGTGAATCCTCGTGACTACGTCAAAACCAAAGAAGCGGTCACTAGAAAAGCCATTAAGAATTACGAACATCAAGTTGGCATTTCCGTCTCCCCTTACATCGAGGAGATCGAAATCGCCACCCCTTGGACTTTCGCCCATTATTTAGGCACCCCGCAAGGAACGGTTTATGGCAACTCCAGCAACAAATGGAACTCTATGGGCACCCAGCTTCTAGGCATTCGCAGAGATCAGCCAATCAAAGGTTTCAAAACGACGGGTGCAAGCGGAGCTAGAGGCGATGGTTATTCACAGTCATTCGCATCCGGCAAAGATATTGCAAACCTCACCTTAGAGGAAATGGAAGGGAGGAAGCGTCATGGCAAATAAGAAAAAGTTGAAAGGCTTTGGCCTAAAAGACGTTCTCGCGTTCCTTCGCAAAGGAAAAGAAAGAGAAGAAGGCATCAATCAAGCAAGCGCCGCACCAGCGCCACAAGAATACCCGATCAACCACAAAGCCAAAGAACGTCACCCAGAAGAACAAGTCTTCCAAATCGTGGCAATCATCGACCACGGAAGAGGCGTCAAAACCTATCGATTATTTAAAAAAGACCGCAAAAACCCCGCTCTTTTTAGAGCCGGACAATATGTCGTCGTCCGACAATATATCGATGGCAAACTGATCGCGCGCCCCATTTCAATCTCCAGCGGAATCGAGGATGCGATGAGAGGTTATCTTGACCTCACCATCAAAGAGAACCCGGAAGGCTATTTCTCTCCTTGGGTCATCTCCCACTGGAAAGAAGGCGGCGAGGTCACCACAAGCGGTCCGCAAGGCAACTTTTACTACACCAGCCTTCGCGATGAACATCATGTCATCGCCGTCGCTGGAGGAAGTGGTATCACCCCGATCCTTTCGATGGCAAAATCGATCGCCAGCGACGACGAGGATTTCATTCTCGATATCGTCTATTGCTGCCGATCCATCGATGATGTCTTCATGCAAAAAGACTTCGAGGCGGTTTTGAAAGCCACGGATAAAGTACGTCTTCATCTTTGCTTGGAAAAGCCGAGCAAAGAAGCGGAATTCACCGGTTTCATCAGCAAGGAAATCAT
>ONWJ01000132.1 GCA_900321535.1 uncultured Erysipelotrichaceae bacterium | reverse complement strand
CCATAGCCATTTTCTTGGATATCCAGCGAACGAAGAAGCGCGGGATCTTCTCCAGCAACATACCCGCATGGCTTGAAATGCTTAACTTGGACATATTGTTTATAATCGCCCATACTTAAGATGAAGGCGACCGTGGCATCATCATGATACCCGTAAAGTCTAAGAGAAGGGCTTGTGTAATCGCTTAGGCGAATAACCACGCCGTCACTAGACTCGAGATACCCATTGCGGTACCCCTTTCCCTCCAACGCATTTGCGAGATAGGACATCGCATAAGCATTTTTATACTGATTCAGATGAAGGAAGGGGCCTGAATAGCCTTGCTCTTCTTTCCACGCGAGCGTTTCGGAAGAGAGGTCTAGTCTCACCGCTTTCTGCGTTGCATCCAACGTGAGACCGATTTTGCCGCCGGCAAGCAAGGCGGCATAATCCTCGATATATGATTTGCTTGCCATGTCGCTAGAAGGGTCATTGATCTTTGTGGGCGAGGCAATTAGGGTTTCCCACAGCTCAACAAGGGGCCCTTGGAGAATAGACGTCTTATCGTATGAATAAGCGTCCTGAATGATATTGAACGTTTTTTCATCCAAAGCAACAAATTCATTGGGGTGCAGGTTTACCTTGCCAATCGAGGGCACGGTCGCATATTCGTTTTTCTCGTCCAAAGACGCATAAGCGAACAAAGCAACTTCCGAATAATCGCCTGAGATCTGCTTGACTTGCGCATTGACCTCCATCGAATTCCCCGAAAGGTAATAGAAGAAGGAATAATCGCCGGCAAAGAGAATCTCCTCGCTATTGTTTGGCTTAATTTGCTGCAGCCCAGACGAGGGAGACAAGAACCCAAGAACGCTAAAGACAACCAACGTCGCCCCTCCTCCGAGAAGGAGAATGAACAAAATAATGCGAAGGGCGATATGCTTACCGGAAAACTTGATTTCAGATTTCTCCTTCTCCTTTTGCATTTCGGGAGAAAGAGGCTCGTTTTCCTCGGCAAACAAGGGCGGTTTTACTTCTTTTGGATCTTGTCTTTTTCCAAATTTCATTGTAAATCCCTTCTATTTACCCTCCGAAGCCCTAATTCTCTTGTATTCTTCAATCTCCTCCGGAGTTCCATAAATGAAGTGGCCATCACCAATATCAACTAACTCCGGGTGATCATCGGGCCCGTACTCTTTTTTATGTTCCTCATAAAGGAAGAGCTCTTTGTTCTTTTCCAAAATTGGATCCGGAATCGGAATGGCAGACATAAGAGACTTGGTATATGGATGGAGAGGATGAGAAAAGAGTTCTTCGGTCTTCGCGATTTCCACGATTTTTCCAAGGTGGATAACAACGATACGATCGGAGATATAACGAACGATAGAAAGGTCGTGGGCAATGAAGAGGTAAGTCAGGCCTTTGCTCTTCTGAAACTCCTTCATCAGATTCAAGACCTGAGCGCGAATGGAGACATCGAGGGCAGAAATCGGCTCATCGGCGATAATGAATTCTGGTTCCATGACCATGCATCGCGCGATGCCAACGCGCTGGCGCTGGCCTCCGGAAAACTCATGCGGATAACGAGTCAAGTGCTCTGGAAGCAATCCGACTTCTTTGATGATTTTCTCAATCTTGTCCATACGGTCTTTTTGAGAAGCATAAAGCTTGAAGTTATAAAGACCTTCGGAAATGATGTATTCAATGGTCGCACGCTCATTCAGCGATGCCGCCGGGTCTTGGAAGATCATTTGAATCTTCCTAACGACGTCGCGAGTCGGGCGTTTTGCGACGCGAAGCTCGCGTTTTGCATCATGAAGCTCTTTGCGTTTGGCAAGCAAAACAGAGTCATTCTTTTTAGAAAACTTCAGCCTTGCAATATCATCGCGAAGAGCAAGCGCCTTCTTTTCGCCTTCGGGAGAATCATCGCCCTTCAAAGCATCCAACTCACTTTGCTTCTTTGCGATCTCTTCAGAAACCTGCGCTCGGTGCTCATTGCTTAGTTTGGATAATTCGGTGGTGAGACCGAAAATCTTCTTGCGAAGAGAGGCAATTAGGTTCGGATCGCGTTTCATCTTGCCTGAAATGCGATTGCCTTTGTAGTAAATCGCTCCGTCAGAGCATGTGTTAATGCGAACGATAGCGCGTCCGATGGTGGTCTTGCCGGATCCAGATTCGCCAACAAGAGAAACCGTCTCCCCTTTGAAAATATCGAAATTCGCATCAGAAACGGCCTTAAATTCTTTTCTCCCTCTGCCGAAGGTAATATCGACATGGCGAATCGAAAGGATGGGGTCGCCCTCTTTATAAGGGATGTTAGCAGGATACTTGTTCTTTGGTGCCTTGCTCATTTTTTCTCCTCCTTTCCAACGTCGCCATATATAGAAACCATCTTCTCATGAAGGTTCTCAATCGCTTTTGGCTTAGTGATTTTTGGGGCGCGCGGATCAAGAAGCCACGTTTTGGCCATATGCGTCTCGGAAACCTTAAACATCGGCGGCTCCTTCACGAAATCGATGGCCATGGCGTAATTGCTTCTGGCAGCGAAAGCATCGCCTTTGATTTTGCTATAAAGGCTAGGCGGTGTGCCGGCGATGTAGTAGAGCTCATCATTGCTCGTCGCAAGCTGCGGCATGGCGCTGAGAAGAGCCCAAGTATACGGATGACGGGGATCATAGAAAATATCCTCAACCGTACCGAGCTCAACAATTTGGCCAGCATACAAAACGGCCACACGCTCCGCGACGTTGGCGACAACGCCAAGGTCGTGGGTGATGTAAACGGTAGTAAAACCAAGATCTTTCGAAAGTTTTTTAATCAAACGAATAATCTGGGCTTGAATGGTGACATCAAGCGCGGTCGTCGGCTCATCGCAAATAAGGATGCGTGGCTGACAAGAAAGCGCAATGGCGATGACAATACGCTGGCGCATGCCGCCAGAATATTGGAAAGGATAGTCGTCAAAACGCTTTTCCGGCTCAGGAATGCCGACTTTGCGCATGATAGACAGGGCGCGGCGCTTTGCTTCAAACGCAGAGCAACGCTGGTGTTTTTGGATAACCATCATGATCTGCTTTCCGATGGTGATGATCGGATCGAGCGAGGTCATCGGATCCTGGAAAACGGTGGCGATTCGGCGTCCGCGAATTTGCTCCCAGTCCTTAAGATAACGGACTTTGGCGCAGTCGATGTGGGCAAAGCCGTGGAGCGACTCAACCATATTGGACTTGAGATTCGTATCGCGATTTTTGCCACCGCTATTAAGGAAGGATATCGCAAATTCCGTTGCACGCTTGGCAAATAAGATGACTGAGATAAACCCGGGCATCTCGGCAATGTGAAGCAAAATGATATCGCAAATCTCTTCAACGTTGTTTTTATCATTCAACCCTTTGTTTAGCTTGCCGCGAATATATCGGCGGATAAACGGGTGCAATCCACGGGCCTGGTCAATCAATGAGTCGTTCTCGATCATCTCTTTGCGAGAGGCCTCATTCTCCAAAAGGCTGACGAAGTCATGCTCGAGATAATACTTGTTTTTATTGGCTTCAACCATGTCAGAATCCATATATTCGACGCGGAATACAATCGGCTCATAGAGACGGCGATTTTGTTTTCCGGTAAACAAGTCTTTGTTTTGAGAGAAATAAACTTTGAACGAGGCAAGCAAATGCTTCTTGTATTTAGAGAACAAACGGAGCGGATAACGGCCAAGAGATAGGACGATTTCGTTGGCCATTGTGCGGCACAAAGCAAGCTCTTTTTTGGAGAGTCCCTTTTCCTTAAACTGTTTGATTTTCTCTTCCCTGGCTTTCAAAAGAGCCGACTTTTGTTGCTCATATTGCGTTCTTCCTTCAACATCAGCCTTAAGCGCCTTCTTCTTTTCAACCGACAAGGATTTGAATTTCTTTTCGATTTCTTTCTTCTTAACTT
>ONWJ01000118.1 GCA_900321535.1 uncultured Erysipelotrichaceae bacterium | reverse complement strand
CTGACGAATCAATCCCAAGCGATATCAATGCGACGAAGACCATCATGGATGTGGGACAAGGTTCCTTCATCGATGAAATCAATATTAATCAAGCCGCTTCGTTCATGCTCGACACGAGCAACTATAACCGGGCAAACGAGATTCTCCAAAAAGAAGCTGAGCTATACATCTCGAATTCTGAAGGCGCCTGCAATTTGTCGATGTCAGGAAGAACGCACCACGGCATGAGCACCTTCTTCTTAGACTTCGAATTAGGAATGAGCAAGGAAGTGTTCTACGATCATCTTTCTAAAGGAAGGAAAGCCGCTGCACCTACTATGCACCGCTTGACTCATGGCGGTGATATGCCTCCCGTCATGAAAGTCTACCTTGCCTATGCTTACTTCCAAAAATATGTGAAATACGCTACCGAGTATGTCGCGACAATGCACGGCAAGCCAAATGGGAACTTCCATATGGCATATGGACCACTAATGCTGAAGAAAGGCGTATGCGAAGGTTATAGCTGGGCGTTGATTCATCTACTGAAGACGATTCAAATACCAGCAGTGCTCGTTGTCGGCTCTCGAGGCCAAGGAAGTCACCACGCCTGGGTGAAAGCCCAAATCGATGGTCAAACCTATAACATCGACCCGACAATTTCTAGCAGTAATTTCATCTCATTGGCGGGTTTCCTGAAATCTGACCAATTCATGAAATCAAAAGGTTATCGCGAGAAAGGGAAATACCCCGCCGCAACAACGACGACTTATGATAACGGGGCAAACGTCATCGCATTTCTTCAAGAAGAAAGAGAAAACGCGATAAGAAAAGGCGGGGATCGAGCCATTCTCGATATGACCGTTCAAGGAGGATAAAGAAAATGGATAAGAAAGCAGTGACATATTTCGTCATTCGATGCGTTTGGCACGTTATAGCCCTGATCATTTGGATCATCGCTTTGAATGTGGCCATCAACTCCGCCCAAAACGGCGGCTGGTTTATTGCCTGTGTCTTGTGTTTGATTCCGATCACTTTGCCAATCATCCGTTTCATCGCACGTGCCTTCGGCGCGGGCTGGGCAACGGGTTCCAACCAATATGAAATCGACTGGGGCAGCGGACGCATTTACAATCGTGGCTGGAAGGTCGCTTTGATCACCGGAATCGTCGCCATCATCGCCTGCGTCGTCCTCGGCATCGTCATCCTTCCAATCTATTGGTTCTATGCGGCCTACGTTACGACTCGCTTAGGAATTGATACATTTAGAAGGCAATAATTCCCTATCAGAAACACGTCTTCCTCTGCGGAGGCGTGTTTTTTACGAAAACCGCGGAAATTCAAAATGATTTAGCCACAATCGAATCTTTCATGGAACTAGTATTTAAAAACTGGTTTCTTTTTTCTTTAAAAAGACTTTTATTATATGCATTTTTAGACTAATATACCCTTGACGCAGGACCCCCCTCTTTGCCTGCGTCTATCGCCGAAGGTACCTCCTTTCTGCTTCATGCATTATTTTTCATCCTTCGGCTAATACCTCCTTGGTAATCGCGCCTCATCCCCCATTATCCATTCCTTCCTGAGACGCGATTACATTTTTTTATTCTTCATGATCTTCGCTTAGCGAAGCCTACCGAAAAAGAAAAATGTCCTCTATAATGTTTTGCATGAACAAGCAGCTAAAAGACAAAACCCTCACCCTATTTCTTTCGGGCGAGATCAATTCCAATAACAGCGAAGCCGTCGCCAAGGAAATCGAAGATACGATTGAAGGCCAAGATTTTGAGCATCTCATCTTTGATTTCGAGAAAATCTCCTACCTTTCTAGCGCGGGATTACGAATCATGCTTCGTTATAAGCAAAAATACGATCTCTCAATCATCAATGTATCTGCCGATGTCTACGACGTGTTCCAAATGACTGGATTCACTTCGATCATGTCGATTTCCAAGATCTTGCGTACCGTAGAGGTTAAACCTGATCAAATCATTGGAGAGGGCTATTTCTCCACCGTTTATCGCATTGATAAAGACACGATCGTCAAAGTATTTAAGCGCGCTTCCAATATCGAAGAAATCGAAAAGGAAATGGGCTTAGCCAAAGAGGCTTTCATCCTTGGCATCCCAACCGCGATCACTTTTGATATTGTCCGCGTTGGAGACAAATACGGCGTTCAATTCGAGATGCTGGATTCCGTTTCTCTTAGAGACGAGTTCCGCGATCACCCAGAGGAATTCGAAGAGCTTTGCCAAAGATACGCAGGGCTTCTAAAAACCATCAACACGACCTCCACGAACAACCCTGCACTACCATCCGCTCGCGAGCGTTTTCTCAAAAAGGTGGACACCGTGAAGCCGTTTTTGACTGAAGAGGAGGCTAAAAAGCTCTCCTCGTTAGCTAACGGAATCAAAGAACGAAACACCTTCGTACATGGCGATTGCCACGTAAAGAACATCCTGGTCCAAAACGGAGAGTTGTTCCTTATCGATATGGAAACACTCGCTGTTGGCGATCCTGTTTTCGAAGTCGGCGGCAACTATGCGACTTATATTTGTTTCGAAGAAGCCATGCCAGGCAACAACATAGAGTTCTTGGGGCTCTCTTCTGAGTTCTGCCTGAAGATGTTCAAGCGCGTTCTTGAGATCTACCTAGGCGGATGGGATGAAGTCGCTTGGAAGAAGATTCAAGTCGTGGCCTATACTCACATGGTTTGGTGGAATCATACTTTCGCCCAAAACGACACAATCCACGCCTCTTGCTTGGCAAGATTAAAAGAGATGCTCCCGCAGGTGGATAGCATTTCCCTCGCATGAAACGAAGCGAAAAAATCAAAGAAAACGTCCTCAATCTATTCGTCGAAGACGAAGCGTTGAAAGAGAATGAAATCAGCGCGAATAAGCAGATGATCATCACCTGCGCGGTTTCTTCTATCGCCTTGGTGGTCATCTTTCTTTGCTATGTCTTCAAGCTCTTTCTTTTATCTAACTACACCCTGATTTATATCATCATGCCCATCAACATCCTCGCGATGTTAAGCCCGATTCCGTTCCGCAAAACAAAGCACATTGAGAGGCCTTGGTTTAAGTATTACCTGATGGGCTTATTTCTTTATGTCGTGGCCTCAATCAACATCGTCGTCCCAAAACACGGGGTTTTAGGCTGGGCGCTACCCATCATCTTATCCAACCACTTCTATTCCAAGAAGTTTGGTTTGGTGACCTTCATAAGCACCACGATTTTGATGCTCCTTTGCCTTTATCTAGGAATGTTCTTTGGTGAGTATGACCCTCATCTTCTTACCGAAGGCGTCATCATCGATGGGAAAATCGTAAACCCCGATACCCCTCAATGGAGATTCCAATTCCTCAATCAACTCTACCAGCAAGGCGAGAATCGATACCTCAAAGTCTTTGTCTATTATTACTTCCCTCGCGTCACCATCATGACCTTGGTGTTCTTCGTTTCGCAGTCTTTGAATAAGCGAACCTTCGCTTTGCTTTTGAAAGAAAGAAACATCGATTCTGAAAAGCAAAAATTGGAAAATGAGCTGCAAATCGCGGCTAAAATTCAAGAAGCCGCTCTTCCAAAAGGTGATTTCATCAATAACGAAGTCTCTATCAAAGGCGCTCTTTATCCGGCCAAACAAATCGGCGGGGACTTCTATGATTATGCTTTCTTAGACCGTCACCATATCGCCTTCGTCATCGGCGATGTTTCCGGCAAAGGCGCTCCTGCCGCTTTGTTCATGATGAAGACCATCACTTGTTTCAGAGACTCAATCTCTTTGGATAAGTCGCCCTTAGAAATCATGACTGAAGTAAATTCACGCTTGGTCAAAGGCAATGACGGCGAGATGTTCGTCACTGCTTTCTTTGGGGTGCTCGATACTCGAAGCGGAGAACTTCGTTATGTAAATGCGGGTCATTGCCAGCCGCTCATTTCTAGAGGCAAGAAGTTCTTCTACCTCCCCTGCTCTACCGGTTTCATCATGGGGGCTTCTGAAGACGCGCCTTTCAAAGAAGAATCCATCCACATCGACCCATGTGAAATGATTTGCTTGTATACCGACGGTATAACCGAGGCAAAAGGCAAAAACGATGAGCTCTTTGGCAAGCATAGACTTTTGAGTCTCGTCAATCGATTTGAATATAAAACTACCAACGAATTATTCAGAGAAGTCGTCGATGAGATTGCCACCTTCGTAGGCGATGTTGAGCAATCCGATGACTTAACCGCGATGGTTATCCATTACATCTATGAAGATGTCCATTGGGAAGAGAAATCTCTCGTAAGCTCCAAAGAAAACGTCGATACCGCGATTGAGTTCTTTCTCGGGGCGATGGAAACCGACCATTT
>ONWJ01000148.1 GCA_900321535.1 uncultured Erysipelotrichaceae bacterium | reverse complement strand
CATCTTTTCGAAGCGGATGGTCGACTTTGCAGCGTTGAAGAGTTCGAGTCTCTAGATACGTTAGATGCAAATCCTAATGGCAACTTGATGTGCATTACCGATGATGACTTCCCTTTGATGTTAAATAACCTAGCCGAACTTCGTTTGGCCAAACGATTCGCATCGTCTGGAATGATCAGGAGCATTCGAGGACAGAATTTCGTCATCCCTTATAAGAAGGGCTGGGCCAATACGATGTCGCCTTATTACCCTGATTTCATTCTCCATCTCCGGGATGGGAGAATTTGCTTTGTAGAACTCAAATCATCTTTAGGAATGTGCCAAGATGAGACCATTTGCAAGTATTTGTACCTAAAAGATTTTTGCCAAAAAAATGGTTATTTAGCATCGATGATCGATGTCGATTACCTGACATTTGAAGAATACCTTTGGCCGATTCCTGAGGATGAAATCACCCGAGCTTTCTATCAATCCATTCATGGGCAAGGCGGCTTTAATTCGAATAATTTGGGCGGGCTTTTGCAGAGATATCCGAAAAAACAACATCAAGAGATCAGACGGAAGATAGCCAGTTTGGTTCTCCGTGATCCGACCATTTCAAACCGTTATTGTCATGATGATCCTCGGTTGATCAACGCGGTGAAATGCGACCGGCCTCTTGCCTATAAAATGTTCTAGTTCAACACCAAATTTAGCACTCTCCCCTTGCGAGTGCTAATTTTTGTATTATCATATTTGTGACCCGAAAAGGAGGTACCGTTTATGGAATTCAAAATGAATAACAATCAAGATCTGGAAAACGATCCAGAGTTATTAAATAAGTATGGCCGTAATATCAACGAGCTTGTTTCAGCGGGCAAAATTGATCCTGTCATTGGGCGCGATGAAGAGATTAGAAAAGTCATTCATGTATTAGCGCGCAAGAGCAAGAACAATGTCGTCTTGCTAGGTGAACCTGGTGTTGGTAAGACTGCCATCATTGAGGGCTTAGCGGAGCGTATCGTAAAAGATGACGTCCCGACTTCGTTAAAAGGGAAAGAAGTATTCGAACTTGATATGGGTGCGCTTTTAGCGGGCGCGATGTATCGAGGCGAGTTCGAGGAACGACTCAAAGCCGTTTTAAACCGCATTGCCAAAAGCAACGGGAAAATCATTCTTTTCATTGACGAGCTTCATCTGATTGTTGGCGCAGGTAAAACCGATGGTGCGATGGACGCTTCCAACATGCTTAAACCAATGCTTGCTCGTGGCGATATCGATTGCATCGGTGCAACTACCTTGGATGAATACCGCAAGTACATCGAAAAAGATCGCGCACTAGAACGTCGTTTCCAACCGGTCATGGTTGGCGAACCAACCGTAGAAGATACAATCTCCATCTTGCGTGGCCTCAAGCAACGCTTTGAGTCGTATCACGGTGTCCGTATCTCTGACGGCGCGCTTGTTGCAGCCGCCACGCTTTCCAACCGTTATATCACCAATCGTTTCTTGCCGGATAAAGCCATCGACCTCTTGGATGAAGCCTGCGCGAGTATCAAAGTCGAAATGGAATCCATGCCGACGGAACTTGATGAACTCAATCGCAAGATTCGTCAGATGGAAATCGAGCGTGTTGCATTATCCAAAGAGAAAGATGATTCCAGCATGAAGCGACTTGCTGTTTTAGAAGCCAATTTGAATGACGCGAAAGCCAAATTTGAGGAGCTGAAAAAGCAGTGGGAAGGCGAAAAGCAAAATGTCGATTTATTGAAAAATTTAAAGAAACAGCTCGAAAAGGCCAATTTTGACCTCGGCGTATACTTCTCCAAAGGCGATTATGCGAAGGCTAGCCAGTTGCAATATCAAACGATTCCCGAGCTCCAAGCGAAGATCAAAAATCTGCAAGAACACTCAAACGACAACGAGTCCTTGGTGGATGAGTTCGTTGATGAAGATGAGATTGCAAAGATCGTTGCAAGGATGACCGGCATCCCTGTTGCTAAACTTCAAAAAGGCGACAAAGAAAAGATATTGGACCTTGAAGAGACGCTGAAAGAGCGTGTCATTGGACAAGACGAGGCCATCAAACTGGTGGCCAATGCGATCCTTCGTCAACGTGCTGGCATCAACAATCCAAATCGTCCAATTGGTTCGTTCCTCTTCCTTGGCCCAACTGGCGTTGGCAAAACCGAAGTATGCAAAGACCTCGCCGAAGCATTGTTCGACAATGAGCAGAACATCATCCGTATCGACATGTCCGAGTATATGGAAAAGTATTCTGTCTCAAGGCTTGTTGGCGCAGCGCCAGGATACGTTGGATATGAAGAAGGTGGCCAGTTGACCGAGAAGGTTAGACGCAATCCATATTCGATTGTCTTGTTCGATGAAATCGAAAAGGCCGACCCTGAAGTATTCAACCTTCTGTTGCAAGTTCTCGATGAGGGCAGATTAACTGATTCTCAAGGTAGACTGGTCGATTTCAAGAACACCGTCATTATTATGACTTCTAACCTTGGCTCTGATTTACTGCTTGCCAATAATCGCGCTGGCGTGGATGTCTTGCTGCATCAGAAGTTCAAACCAGAGTTCTTGAACCGTATCGATGAAATCGTCTATTTCAATCCGCTTCCAAAGGAAGTTCAAATCCAAATCGCAGAAAAAATGCTCCGCGACTTAAAGAAGCGCTTGGAAGACAACTACATCAACGTCGAATTCACGCAAGCGCTGGCGAAATGGGTCGTCGAAGAAGCCTATAGCCCGGAGTTCGGTGCTAGACCTCTGAAACGGTTTATCCAAGATCGCATCGAGACTCGTTTAGCGCATGACATCATTGCTGGCCAGTTAAGAACGGACGCCAAATATATGATTGACATCTCGCCGACGAAAGAACTTGAGATCACCAAAATCAATCGCGCATAAGCGCATAAAAAAGAGGCGATTCCATTAAAACGGGGTCGCCTTTTTGCTACTTCAATTAATCGAAGAAATCTGCGTTTTTGGCAAGCCAATCACTGATGACTTTATCCGCGCTGCCGATGTATGGAGCAGCAATCGCAAATCCTTCTTTTTGCTCGGCGGTCGGGGTTTCCGCTTTGATGGCTTCCAAGGAGTAGAGGAAGCGTTGGCCACCATGAGTTACGAATGGGATGATGGTCTTTCCTTTGAAATCGTGATCTCTTAAGAATGCAAGGATTGGGCCAGGTATCGTTCCATACCAGTTCGGGTAACCAAGGAAGACCGTGTCATAAGCTTCGAACCCATTCGGACCTGCGTTGATAAGAGGGACAGCGCCGTCTTCATATTCCTGACGGCTTCTGGCGTTTGTATCTTGATAGGAGAAGGGGTAGGGGATCATCGGCTCAATGCGATGAAGATTCACCAGATATCCCTTTGCCTCTAATTGCCCTTTCAAAGCTTGGGCGGCAATCTTGGTATTGCCTTTTCCAGTGAGGTCGACAATTTCGTCATCAACAAGGTTTTCGCCCTCGTGGGAGAAATAGGCGATCAGTACTTTTCTAGCCATAGTTATAGTCCTCTGTGCAGGGATAATCATACCGAAGATTTTTCAAAAATCTATGCAGAACGCCATAGAATTGGCTGCGTAAGGAGAAAAACCAGGCCAATCAACAAGCTTTCACTTCCTAAAAGGAAGGGAAGAGGAGTATCATAGTAATATGGTAACCATTGAGATGGTGAAACGCTCTTTGCCTTCTAGACCTCGGAAAGCAGTAGTTTTTTGGGCCTTCGTGGCATTTGTCATCGGCGCAGCCGGTTTTGCTTTTTGGCTGGCCTTAAAATTTGTCCCAACGCTCCTTCCAAACCTCGCGGATACGAAGTGGACAATGATGCAAACCGAATATGATCTGCGCTCCTTCTTGGTGGATTGGGCGATGCCGATGGGCATGCTCGTGTTCTTCTTTGTGGCCTGGGTTCTTGCCCAAGTTATCACTAACTACCGCTTGTTCTATCTCTTGTTTGCCTTGCCTTCTACGATCGTCGCGATTGCTCTTGTGCTAGCAGGCATTGTGCTGATTATCACCCCAGTTCATTCCTATATTCCAAATTCGACCACTATCTTAAAGTGGGTTCGACTTGGATATACCTATGGGGCGATGGGATATGCGGGACTCTTGCTTCTTTTCTCGTTTATCGCGCTATTTTATAACCACACCTATCCGCCGAAATACGGTCGTATTTATCATCTTAAGAAAGCCCGTATTCGTCTTAGCAAAAGCGGTTCGGAGAGAAGGCGCGTCAAGAAGGACTTCTACAAGTTCTATAAGAAAGGCAAATGCAAAGAGCTCATTGGGCTGCTTGTTGAGCCTTATCTAGAAAAAGAAAGCACGCTTGAACTCATCCCCGAAGCGATCTATTACATGAAGCTCAATGGCGGCGACGCCAACGGGGAAATCAAAGGTTATGAAATCGATGCTGCTCTGAAGCAACATGGGGACGCTGGAGCACGCGATGTTTATCAGCAAACTCTTGTCGATCTCGAATCTGCCCGCAATGGCGATTTGTCCTTCTTAGAACGTGGAACCGCTGAGCCGCAGATCATCATCAAAAAGGTTCCTGTCCCCGTCGCCAAACCAACCAAACCAAAAGTTGATACGCGACCAATCGATGACCCACTTTGGGCCCCAGACGAAATCAAATAAACGAAAACGAGCGACCTGCTCGTTTTTCATTTCAACGGGGTTTTGCGGGCTTTTAAAGAAAAAGGCAAGGCGTTTCACCTTGCCTGAAGTGAAGATTGATATTACTCGTTCAAGAGTTTTTCAAGTTGATCAACGAGTTCTTCCATGCGTCTAGTAACCGCTAGGAATGGCTCTTTGGTTGTAAGGTCAACCCCAGCTTTCTTAACCTGTTCAACTGGGAAATTGCTTCCGCCAGAACGCAACAGGGAGATATATTGATCAAAGGCGCCTTCTTTGCCTTCTTTCACTTTCTCATAGATGAGCATGGAGGAAGTGAAGGAGGTCGCATATTGATATACGTAGAATGGCGAATTGAATAGATGAGGGATATAGGCCCAGACTAATGGCTTATAGACTTCTTCGGTGATGTCGATTCCATAATACTGTTTATAGAGATCAGTCATGATGCCGCTTAAGACTTCATGGTTGATTGGCTCGCCTTTTTGGGCTTTTTCTGCGGCCAAGTATTCGTAATGGCCAAACAATGTTTGACGATAGAAGGTCGCGCAGATTTCATCAATTGCTTTTTGGAGCAAATAGATCTTGTCATCTTTGCTGAGCTGCTCATGGGTTAAGAGGTAATCCAAGAGGTTATGCTCATTAAACGTAGAAGCGATTTCTGCAACGAAGATCGTGTAGTCCTGCTTCATGATTGGCTGTGACTCTTCAGAATACATCGTATGGATGGAGTGACCGGATTCATGCGCCAAGGTGAACACATCGTCGAGTTCTCCCATGAAGTTGAGCAAGATATAGGGGTGGAATGAGGCGCCGCCGTTAGAATAAGCACCGGTGCGTTTGCCATCCCCTGGATAGACATCAACAAACCCATCGCGAAGGACTTCGTGGGCTTTCTCTTGGAAGTCAGCTGGGAAGTTTTGGATGGATGCCCAGAACAATTCTTTGGCTTGTTCATAGGTGTATTGCTTCTCGGATTTGGCGAGCTTTAAGAAACGATCATAGGAGCGGTGTGCTTCTAAGCCTAACGCCTTCTTACGTAATTGATAGTATTTCTTAAGCGGGGCAGAACCTTGCGAAGCGACTTCAATCAAATTATGGAAGACGGATTCCGGAATGGCGTTGTGGAATAAATGCTCTTGCAAAATCGAGTCATATCCACGGCTTCTTTGGATAGCGAGCTGAGATTGCAAGCCCGTATTATAGATTTCAGCATAGGCGTTTTTATGCGCATCGTAATAGGAATAAAGGGCTTCAAAGATGGCTTTTCTATCTTCGGCCGTTTTCGCTTTGGTGATGAGCGAAGTCCAGTTGGCTTGCGAGACAGAGACCTCTTCCCCATCACTTAAGGTGATTTGCTTTGGAGAATAGTCGGCAACCGAAAGCATGGAATAAAGGGAAGATGCTTCCGAAAGTAGTGGACCGTAAGCAGAAAGCAACGCCTCTTTATCGGCGGTCATAACATAACGCTGACCACGGAAGAGTTTCTCAATGATGAACGAGAATTCCTTCATGTCATCGTATTTTTCGATGAAAGCATGAAGCTTTTCCTCTCCAAGGCTTAGAAGTTCAGGCTCTTCAAAACTGATCGTGCGAATGTAGTCATTCAAAGCAATGCGGACTTTAGAAAGCGCGCTGGCGTTTTCGATGTTCTTTTTGTTGCGATCAGAGCGCATCGAAACAAAGAAGTAGAGACGAGACAGCAAGATGTTGATCTCGCGTTCCATCAAGAGATACTCATGGAGTTTTTCTTCATCTTGAAGTTGCCCTTCATACTTTGCGCATAAAGCGACTTTCTCCTTAAATAAGGCGAGGTCGGCTTCAAAGGCTTCCTCTGTTTTGTAGAAATAGGTTAAATCCCAGGTGTTTGGTGTAGGCATGTTTTTTCCTCCGGCGAAAAGGATACACCGAAAATGATTTTCGTACACGCATAACGCGCGCATAAGTGATATATTATGGAATCGTTTGGAGAAGACGTTATGAAGAAACAATTATTCATCCTAGCAACATCCATGATTATGCTTGCCTCCTGCAATGGAGGAAATCCAGCCCCATCACCCGTGGTGACAGAATCTAGCACAGCGACTACGACTCAAGAGAGTAAGCCAGCGCAGGACTCTTCTGCGAAAGAAGAATCTCAAGTTAGCAAAGCTTCTGATCCTGATGAACCTATCGTCGTTTCTAGCGAAGCAGAGCCTCAAGTAAGCGAAGACTCTGAACCTGAACAAACCATCATTTCTGAGAAAGAAAATGGGAGTTCTGCGGAGATTTTTGAAAATACGATTGGAAATTGGACGATCACTTCAGAGGATGTTGCCACACCTCCTGCAAGTGGATATCCCGATCCATATGAAAAAGAAATCGCCTCCTCAACAGGGGTCAGCTTTGATTTATATTTCATAAACGTTCAGCGCGGACAAGGTAAATTCCCATCCAACATCCAGATGAGAAAACTCAACGGTGCTATTTATAGCAAGAGCCCGATGAAAGGCACGTTGGCGTTTGAGCTTTATTATAACTATGTCGAATATAACTCTTCCGACATGACCGGCTATCCAGTCATCAAGGTTGCATCCACTTATGAAGGCGTTGATGATGCCGCTGGCATCAATGACTATGAAAGAGATGTCGAGTCGAATGTCGTCTCATTCTCAGTGGATGTTGACGGCTTCTTTGGCATCATTGCAAACGAAGAATATGCTTCTTATTTCAAGAGCATCTCGTTTAAAGCAAGCGAATAAAAGGACGATTGCAACATAAAAGACGCGGCCTCGACCGCGTCTTTCTTTTAGCTAGGTTTATTTTCGCTTCAGCAGAAGGATATAGGAAGAATCTGTCTCCTCTATTTTTATAACTTGGAAGAGGCTTTCAAAAGGTTTCACTTCCTCTTCTACAGGCAGCAAGTGCCTCGAGACGCCTTTTGCGTGCGCGTCATGATGCTTATCAAGGGCTACTCTTCCAGAGTCATGGGCGATGAGCAAGGTCCCATCCTTTTTAAGATGCTGATGTGCTGCCTTTACAAAACCTGGAACATCAAGGAAATGCGGATAGGCATCAAAACAAATGATGGAGTCGAATTCGCCACAGTCGGACTGATAAAAGTCACCTGCTTTAAACCGGAGTCTCGCGTTTTCTTGGAACTTTCCCTTCGCGACTTCAATCATTTTAGGTGAGATATCTAACCCCAGAATATAGGCTGCTTTTGTTTGCAGAAGATAAGGGGTGAGAATACCGGTCCCGCAAGCCAAATCCAATACACGTCCCCCCTCTTTTATGGAAAGAAGGGAAATTAGCTGCT
>ONWJ01000115.1 GCA_900321535.1 uncultured Erysipelotrichaceae bacterium | reverse complement strand
GAGAAACAGGGATTCGAACCCTGGCTGGAGCATGACCCCACTAACGGTTTTCGAAACCGTCCCCTTCAACCGCTTGGGTATTTCTCCATGACGGCTGCGTTATCTTACCACTTGGATGAATTTCCTTCAATGACCGATTGTTTCTTTGTCTATCACTTTGTGATAATCTTTTCCCATGCTGGAAAAATTGATTCAACATTTCAGTACACATTGGCCTGTCTATTTGTCCGGATTGATTCTTTTTCTTTGCATCCTGGCTGCTTTTTTGACGATTCTCCTCACCAGCTCTCGTTATAACAAATATGCGAATGCTTTGGATGACGCGACCTCCTCTACGCGAATCTACGTCCTTGATATTGGCAAAGAAACCGCGAAAACCTTCAAGGTCAATAACCTTCGCAAGATGAGAACGATGTCTTTGTCTGATTTCTATCAGCAGTTCCCGATTGCCGATCAGAAGCGTGTCATCAATTGGATTAACGCGATTGCAGACCCTTCCACCCAAGCGCCTGATTATCTCGAAACCGATATTCATGATCGTGGCAGCAGGAAACAGTTTTTCTCCATGCTTCAGCTCCGTTCGGTGGATTACAAAACCCGTGTCATCCATTTGGAATCCTATCTTTTGAAATACATTCCTTTGTCCAAAGGGAAGGACGATGACCGCGGTCTATCAACGGTGAAATCTTTGCAAGAAGCGATACGCCTAAATGGCAGAAGAAGGGGGGCGTCTATCGTTTTTCGGTTCCTTTACCGTAAAATCCAAGACCAAGATCATCCTATCGATCCGTTGCTTTTCAGTCAGTTCAAAAACGTTCTTTCACCCTTTACTGGTCCAAAGAGAATGCTTTGCCAGTTGTCCTCAAATGACCTCATCCTTACAGATTTGCATGTGACGGAAAAATCCGGGGTTATGTTTCTAGCGAGCTCAACCTTGAATGCGATCAACCGCTTCTTGGCGTTGAATGGCTATCTTACCATGGTCGATGTCCGACTTGGGGTGTTGGAGCATTATCTTTATAAATCGGATATGGAATCCATCGTCGAGGCCACGAAAAAGTTAGCAGAAGAAGCGTTCGCTGACGATGATCCCATCTTGTTCTTCGAAGTCGGTAGGGCCAATCGACCAGTACTCTCCGAATCCAGCTTCCGCACCGAAGTCGAACGTATCATTCACGAAAACAAAGTCGCGATTTCCTTCCGTCCGATTTATTCCATCTCGGATGCGAAGGTCAATGGTTACTTCATGAAAGCCGATCCAGTGAACACCTATTTCGATTCTATGGATGATTTGCATGATTATGCTCGTAGAACCGGGGATGAGAAAGCGTTGTTCTCGATGGTCGCTAGAAACGCGGTCCCGATCTTCGTCAACGAAGTCCCTGATTTAGCCTGCAAATTGTTCTATCCCGTCAAGATGGAATCCAGGGCGCATATGCTTCATGCCTTTGCGTTTGCTCGATTATCCAAAGCCAAGGAAGCAAGATTTGTCTTCCTCTTCTCGGAAGCAGATGTCAAATCCCATATTGATGTGAACAACATCGACCCATTCATCGCGGATATGCGCAGCATCCGCGCGAAAGGATACGAGGTTGGATTGCTCCTAAATGAAGGCGAATTGCAATTGCCTCCGACTATTTATACCGCGTTTGATTATTTCGTCTGCGGATTCGGCTTTGCCGGAAACGTCGCGGAGATGGATGGCTTGATCCGTTCGCAGCTCCATTCCATGGTCGAGAAATTGCTCAAATACCAAAAGCCGATCATCGCGACGGATATCGAAGGCTGGGAGGCTATCGAACTATTGATCCGCTCGGGCGTTCAATATATTTCCTCGGAGAACTTTGCTCCTTATGACAAGATGATTCTCCCTCCACCTCCTAAATCCATTAAACGTATCAAAGACATTCGGCGATAAAAGGTCTAAGATTATCGCGCAATAAAAGAAGGTAGTATTTATGGCACAGCAAAACAAAAACGATTCCATCACTTCCCGCGACGTGGATTTCGCTCAGTGGTATACCGATGTTTGCCGCAAAGCGGAACTCATGGATTATTCCTCGGTGAAAGGGTTTATCGATTATCTCCCTTATTCCTATGCGATGTGGGAAGAGATTCAGGCATATCTTAATAAGCGCTTCAAAGAACATGGCGCCGAGAATGTTTATCTCCCGATGATTATTCCTGCTTCGCTCTTCAATAAAGAGAAAGAACACATCGAAGGCTTTGCTCCGGAAACGCTGGTTGCGACCATCGGCGGTGGCAAAGAACTGGAAGATCCATTAATCATTCGTCCAACCTCTGAGGTTCTTTTCTCCGATATGTATAAGAGACTCGTCTCCAGCTATCGCGATCTCCCGAAGATGTATAACCAGTGGTGCTCCGTCGTCAGATGGGAAAAGACCACCCGTCCGTTCTTAAGAGGAGCCGAATTCCTTTGGCAGGAAGGCCATTGCCTTTTCGAAACCGAAGAAGAAGCATCAAAGAACGCATTGGATATTCTCCAGGTCTATAACGACTTGGGCAAAGACGTTTTGGCCATTCCATTCTTAACCGGCAAAAAGACCGAGCACGAGAAGTTCGCCGGTGCTGTTGCAACCTATACGATCGAAGCGTTGATGCATGATGGAAAAGCGCTTCAATCTGGCACGACTCACTATCTTGGGCAGGGTTTTGCTGAAGCTTTTGGAATTTCCTTCCAAGGCAGAAGCCAAAAATTAGAGACTCCGCATCAAACGTCCTGGGGCGTTTCCACCCGTCTTCTTGGCGCGGTGATCATGGTTCATGGCGATGATAACGGATTGGTTTTGCCACCGGCAATCGCGCCGATCCAAGTCGTCATCGTTCCTATCCGCGGTGAGAAGCCAGAAGTGCAAGAAGCTTGCAAAGCCATGGAAGCGAAGCTCAAATCCATGGGCATTCGTGTCCTCTTGGATAACACCGATCGCACCCCGGGCTGGAAGTTCGCTCAGTGGGAGATGAAAGGCGTGCCGCTTCGTATCGAAGTCGGTCCACGTGACCTTGCCGAAGGGAAAGCGGTTCTTACCAAGCGCGTTAATGGCGAGAAGACCACCGAACGCATCGAAGACATCGAAGCGCAGATTCCAGGCGTCTTAAAGCAAATCCATGAAGCGATGTATCAAAAGGCTTTGGATTCGCTTAATCAGCGCATCGTCGATGTTGAGAATCTTGATGAGTTGAATGCTGCCTTGGATAAAGGCGGATATGCCCGCATGGCTTTCTGCGGTGGCATGGAATGCGAAGATAAAATCAAAGAGATCACTCATGGCGGAACTGCCCGTTGCATCTACTCTTATGAGGTCAAAGATGGGGCCGTTTGCCCGGTGTGTGGCAAAAAGGCAACCATGGTCGCTTATTTTGCGAAAGCCTATTAATTTTTGATTGGACCACGGGGATTATTGTTGTATAGTAATTCCCGCACGGAGGAATACCCAAGAGGCCGAAGGGGACGGTTTGCTAAACCGTTAGTGGTCGTAAGGCCAGCGAGGGTTCAAATCCCTCTTCCTCCGCCACAATTGATTGTCAAGACACGTACGAAAAAAGTGCGTGTTTTTATTTATTTGTCTCACCATGTTTAAATAGTATTGCTAAG
>ONWJ01000133.1 GCA_900321535.1 uncultured Erysipelotrichaceae bacterium | reverse complement strand
CTTAATGGGATTCATCTTTATTCTCCTAGTATTTGTTTAGTAGATATTTAGTTATATTAATATACTACGTATATTATTCCTCTTCTCCGAGGTAGATATTGAGCGGTTCCAATTGATCTTTTGTAACCGGCTGAGGTGCCTTGGAAGTTGGATCGGAAGCCTGCAAATTCTTCGGGAATGCGATGACATCGCGGATGTTATCGGTGCCGCAGAGGATCATGGTAAGACGCTCGAGTCCATAGGCCATTCCACCATGAGGAGGCGCGCCATAACGGAACGCATCGGCGAACCAGCCGAACTTCTTGGCGACGTCTTCTTCGCTTAAACCAAGCAAGCGGAAGACTTTCCATTGGGTATCATGGTCATAGATACGCAAGGTGCCGCCGCCGGCTTCATAGCCATTGATGACGATGTCATAAGCATAAGCCAGCATATCTTCTGGCTTTTCATCGAGAAGATGGAGGTCTTCATCGCGTGGACGGGTGAATGGATGGTGTTCCGCTGAATAGGTGACATTCCCCTGCTCATCTTCTTCTTTGTCAAACATTGGGAAATCCACGACCCAAAGGAGGTCATAGGTATTGGGTTTGATTAAGCCAAGGCGCTTTGCCCACATTGTGCGGACTGCGCCAAGAGCAAAGGAAATGATTCTTCTGGAGGTTGAAGATCCAAATAAGAGCAAATCCCCTTCTTTGAGATCTAAACGCGCGATCAAAGCCTTCTTGGCGTCTTCATCCATGAATTTGGTGAAGGAACCTTCAAGTTCGCCGTTAAGGTATTTGAGAGCGATAAGGCCTTTTAGACGCATCTTTCTGGCTTCATTGACGAATTCATCGATGACTTTGCGGCTAGCGCTAGCGGCAACGCCAGGAACGACGATGCCACGGATATAGTTCTGTCCTTGGAAGCCATCGAATGGAAGATCTTTCATGACATCATAAAGATCTTCGATGAGAAGGCCATAACGGGTGTCTGGTTTATCCGAGCCATAACGGTCTAAGGCTTCATAGAATGGCATTCTGCGAAGCGGGAGCTGGATATCAACGCCTGCAATCTCTTTGAAGATGCGTTGGAGGAATCCTTCGTTGAGGGTCAAGATCTCATCTTGAGTCATGAAGGAGACTTCTTCATCAAGTTGAGTGAATTCTGGCTGTCTATCGGCGCGAAGATCCTCATCGCGGAAGCATTTGGCGACTTGGTAATAACGTTCGACGCCGCCGACCATCAAAAGCTGTTTCCAAAGCTGCGGAGACTGCGGCAAGGCATAGAAGCATCCATGATGAATGCGGGATGGGACAAGATAATCACGCGCGCCTTCTGGGGAAGAGAGATTCAAAATCGGGGTTTCGACCTCAAGGAAATGATGGGCGTCGAAATATTCATGCCAGATTTTGGTGATCTTCGCACGGGTCTTGAGGTTATTCAAAAGGACAGGACGACGAAGGTCGAGATAACGGTATTGAAGACGCGTTTCTTCGAGTGCATCGGACTTATCAGCGATGATGAATGGGGTCAATTCGGCTTTGTTGATGACGACGAGCTTCTTCAAAGCGACCTCGATTTGGCCGGTTTTGAGATTTGGGTTCGGGACATCTTTCTTGCGGACGGTGCCAAACGCCTGTACGACATATTCGCTTTTGATTTCCGGCAAGATGGTTGGGTCTTCGGCAATCAGTTGGACAATGCCGCTAGAGTCGCGGAGATCGATGAAAACCAAGCCTCCGAGGTTTCTTTTGTTGGCAACCCAGCCAAGCAATACGACCTCTTTGCCGCAATCGGCAAGGGTCAATTCTTCATTAAAACAAGTACGTTCCATTTTCTTTCATCGCTTTCTTAGTTTTTCTTTTCTTGGCAGTGAGGGCAATCGCAATCGTCCCCATGCTCCTCGATTTCATCAAAGGCGGCATCCAGTTCTTCGTCCAAAGTGGCGAGATGGACTTCCTTTTGCTCTTTGGTGGCGAGGTTTTTGAGTTGGGCGACGCCTTTTTCTAGCTCTTCATCGCCGATGATGAGGGCGAACTTCGCCCCGCTGCGCTCGGCTTTCTTAAACATCGAGCCAAGTTTGGCAACCTTGAATGGCATAATCGCGGAATAACCGATGAGACGGATGTTTTCCAGCAATTCATAGCATTCATCCATCACCGATTCGCCAATCGGCATCAAGTAGATATCAAGCTTATGGGCGACATCATTGAGGAGACCATTGTCTTTCATCATGGAATAGACGCGTTCCACGCCCATTCCGAAGCCAACCCCAGCATCATAATCAGCAGGTCCGCCTAAGGTGGAGATCATGCCATCATAGTGGCCGCCGCCCGCTAAAGCACCATAATCCTTGCCGGTATCGCTTAAGGCATGGACCTCGAAGACGATGTGGCCATAATAATCGAGCCCACGGACGAGGTTATCATCGATTTCATATTCGATGCCCATGTCGTTAATGATCGACAAGGTTTTGTAGAATCGCTCTTCGGCTTCTGGAGAAAGATAATCTTTCATCTTCGGGGCATCTTTGACGCGTTCTTGGTCTTCTTTGACCTTGCAATCAAGGATGCGCATCGGATTGAGTTTGAGGCGTTGCTTGCAATCTTCGCACATATCATCGATTCTGGTGGCGAAGAATTCTTGCAGCGCGGCGCGGTATTTCTTGCGGGTATCCGCGTCTCCAAGCGTATTCACTTTCAACTTAAGATTCTTGAATCCAAGCATCGAGAAGGTCTGCATCGCAAGGCAAATGCACTCGGCATCGAGGTAAGGAGAATCCTCACCCACGCATTCAACACCAGCTTGCAAAAACTGGCGATATCTACCTAACTGCGGCCTTTCATAACGAAATACCGGACCCGTGTAGTAGACTTTAAGTGGCATATCCGAGGTAGCGTAAAGCTTATGCTCCACGATCGAGCGGATGACCCCGGCGGTTCCTTCTGGACGCAAGGTGACGGAACGTTCCCCTTTGTCGAGGAAGGTATACATCTCTTTGCGGACGACATCGCTGCTTTCGCCGGTGGAACGCTCAAAAAGATTGGTGTATTCGAGCACCGGCGTCTCAATGCCGCGATAGCCATAAAGCTCGGCAATCGCCTTGAACACGGTTTGAATATAGGAATATCCATCGGCTTCGTCGCCATAGATATCGTGCGTGCCTTTGACTGCGATATAAGACATAGACAAAAACTCCTTCTTTAGGCGACTTCCATTATAGACGCGTAGGCGCGCGAAAACAATTTCACAACGTGAAATTCAAGTAAGCCCGATGAAAAAAGAGCCCGAAGGCTCCTTGATTCAATGGATTTTCCGTTCCACGCCATAGATGGCTTTGATGGCCATCAGCTCAGCGAAGGAATCGTTAAGATGTTTGGCGTCGCTGACGAAGACGGTCATATCGATGATGTCATCGTTGGTTTCTGGGTTTAGATGGGCGTTAAGATCGGTAACCCCTACTCCTTTAGCCGATAAACATTGCAGAATATCCGAGAGCAAGTTCGGTCTATCGTTAGCGAAAACCTGCACATCCACGCGGTATTTGGTGATGCCAAGGTCTTCTTTCCAGTTGACCGGGACGAGTCGACGGTTCAAATGGGCGACATTGGGGCAATTCAGGCGATGAACGGTGATGCCTTTGCCTTTGGTGATGTATCCAACAATCGGATCGCCTGGAATCGGGGTGCAGCAAGAGGCTAAAGAAAGGGCGAGACCACCGCTGGAGCCAGCGACTTCGACTGGCGTTTTGTCGCCGTTAGAAAGCGAATTCTTCGGCGGCTTCTTCATGAGTTCGAGCGCCGGTTTCTTCTTGACTTTGAGGAAGTCTAAAACCGCGCCTGGAGCGGGGTTTTTACCCGCGATCATGACGAAGAAATCATCGAGTTCTTCAAAATGGAATTCGTTGCGTAAAGCAGCGTTATCAAGCAAAGCAAGCCCTTCTTCTTCGCTTACTCCCTGCATGCGGAAAGAATCCATCATCGACTGACGGCCGATTTTGGCTCGTTCCAGTTTTAAGATTTCGGCATCGCGCTTGGCCAAGGCTTTGCGGATATGGCCTTTGGCGGAGCTTGTTTTTGCGATCTCAAGCCAAGAATCATTCGGCGAAGCGGTCTTAGAGGTACGAATTTCGCAGACGTCGCCCGTCTTTAAGACGGTGTTAAGCGGGACACCTACCCCGTTAACGATGGCGCCGACTGCGCTATCGCCGACTTTGGTGTGAATCTTATAGGCAAAGTCTAAGGTGGTCGCTCCCGTTGGAAGATCGATGACTTTCCCTAGCGGGGTGAAGACATAGACGTTGGCGCCGAAGATATCGTTTGAGAGGTTGGACATGTATTCTCTCGCGTTGCCTTCTTGTTCACCCGAGAAAGAGACGAAATCGCGGAACCAATGGAGCTGCTCCTCGATTTCCTTTTGTTCTTCTTTGGCGTTATAGCTGCCTTCTTTGTATTTCCAGTGGGCGGCGACGCCAGCCTCGGCGATTTTGTCCATCTCCTCGGTGCGGATCTGAACTTCATAAATCTGCCCGTCACCAGTGAGGATGGAAGTATGAAGAGACTGATACATGTTGGGCTTAGGCATGGCGATGTAATCTTTGAACCTGCCAGGGATCGGCTTATATACGCTATGGATGATACCAAGGATTTCATAGCAGTTTAAAACCGATTCGGTGATGATACGGATCGCCAAAATATCGAAGATATCATCGAATTCATGGTCTTTCATATACATTTTGCGGTATATGGAATAGAAAGACTTGACGCGGCTTTCCATGCGGAAGGGAATCTTATGCTCATAGAGGATATCCGCGACGCGTTTCTTAAGCCCTTCTAAAGACTGCTTACGGTTTTCATATTTCTCTTCGACGAGCTTTTTGATGGCCTTGTATTTCTCGGGCTCAAGGTATTTCAAAGAGAGGTCTTCGAGTTCGCTTTGCACGGTATAAATACCAAGGCGATGCGCGATTGGGATAAAGACATCCAGGGTTTCTCTCGATAAGGCATGCTGACGCTCAGGGGATAAAGAATCCAAGGTTCTCATATTATGTAGGCGGTCGGCGAGTTTGACGATGATGACGCGGACGTCTTTGGCCATGCCAAGGAAGATCTTGCGATGGTCTTCGGCTTCGAAATCCTCGGCCGTCATATGAGAGAGCTTCATGCGCTGGATTTTGGTCAAGGAATCGACGATTTTGGCGACTTCTTCGCCAAAGCGTTCCTTGATTTCTTCAATCGTCGTGTCGGTATCTTCCACCACGTCATGAAGCAAGGCGCTGGCAATCGTAGCAGGACCAGCTTGAAGCTGAGCGCAGATATAGGCGACTTCGATTGGATGTTGGATATAAGGCTCACCCGAGCGACGCTTTTGGTCTTTGTGTTGGGTTTTGGCGAGCAAGAAAGCTTCCTCGATCTTCTTCCGATGGGTCGGGTTGGTGATATAGGAATAATAAAGCTCCTTCAAATCTTCGAAGCTGTGCATGGGGTAACCCCCATTGGGAATGAATTTTTTGCTTTCTTGTTCCATAGGCATAAAATGTAGTACTTATCCAATCTTTTTCAAGGGTTTTAGTATTGTTTGAGCAAGGTGCAATGCAAGTCTAAGGTCTCTTTTCCCCTGAATTCATTGAGGGTGAAAACGCAAGAGAAATCGGCGTACTCACAACGGGCATCCACGTCTTCTTTCTTAAAGGAGAACGAGAAGAGTTTGCAGCCATCATCAAGAGGCAAAGACATGTAGCCTCCATTGAGGGTGAATTGAAGCCGCCCAAGATCAATATGACGTAATTCAAACTGCGGTTCAGCGAATTCTTGCCCATAAGGACCTAAGGTGCGGATGATGCGATACGTATCCATGTTGGCTTCGCATAGTTGCAATGGGATAAGCGAAGGCGCGCTTTGCTTGCAAGGATGGGCGGAGGCAAACGCAAGGAAGGCTTCGCGGAAGGCAGGATACATCTCTTTCTTCACCGTCATCCCACCGGCAAGGGCGTGCCCTCCTGCCTTATATAAATAAGGATTAAGGGCGGCTTTGGCCTCCATGAAGTCAAAGCCCTCTTCCGAGCGGACGCTTCCAACATAACAAGAAGGATCGTTTTTTGACGGCGAGAACACTGCGACAGGTCGGTGGTAGAGATTAAGCAACCGGTTCGCAAGCAGGCCATTCAGCCCTTCTGGGAGATTTCCCATCACCAGAATCGCGGGCTCATGCTCATTGATTTGAAGGTGATCAGACGCCGATTTGGTCAGCATTTTCCGCTTCTCATTGATTTCATTCATCCAAGCAGCAAGAGGCGGCTTATTGGGATTGTTGATGTCCGCGAAATAATGGACGAGCCGCTGAATGCGATGATCTTCATCCATGCGCCCTACCGCGTTGATCTGCGGGATGATGGACATCGACAAGGTTTTCTCGTCGAAGCGTTTCTTCTTGCTCATCAAAGCAAATTCTGGATAAGGATTTTCATTTAAAATCTCGAGCATTAACCGCACGATTTCGCGGTTATGCGAGCGAAGCGGCATCAAGTCGGATAAGATGCTCGTGGCCCCTAAGCAAAGAAGATAATCGTCTTTCTCCTTGAATTCCAAACAGAAGATGAAGGAGAGATAACCGGCTGAAACAGGCGTGTCTCCATAACGAGACAATTCGTTATGGATAATCGCATCGGCAGGCGGAAGGATCTCGCCATGTTCATGATGATCGATGATGAGGACTTTGACGCCCCTGCCTTTAAGATAAAGCACCTCATCGATCAAGGTGATCCCATTATCGACAAGAATCACCAGTTTAAATCCGTTATCTGCGATTTTCTTCGCGTTTTCCATGGTGATCCCATAGCCATCGCTATAACGGGATGGAATATAAAAGGAGACATGTCCTTTGAGTTCTAATAGCAGCCTCGTCATGATCGAGGTCGCCATGATGCCATCGGTATCATAATCGCCATAGATGAGAATCTTCTCTCGACGAGCGATTGCATCGAGGATTAGTTTCTTCCCTTCCTCGACGCCAGGATGGCCGTGGAGCGTCGGAATAGAGGAAAAAGAGGGCTTGCGCGCATAAGACGCATAGTCCTCTTCCTTTAGACCATAATGTTTTAAGATTCGATGCAGTATGTCTTCCATGAAATCAGTCGTTGATACCGATGATGACCGCTTCTTCCGGTTCGGCAGAAGAACGCTTCTTCATGAGTTGTCCGCCCTTCTTCGCTTTCTTCTTGCGAGGTTTGAAGCGGATCTTGGAGAAGAGTTTGGCGAACACCTGGGTGAATGGGACAAGCAAGGTCAAGATCACCATGAGGGTGAAGGCCAAGCCGATGACCCAGCCTAAATGAGGCATGAAGTAGGCGGTTGGGCCAAGGAGGCCAAGGATCGCCATGAGCCAAGAGAGCAAGAAGGCAGTGATGGTAAGGCCAGCTTCTCTACGGGCTGCCAAATCGAGGCATTCGTTATGGAAGGCAAGGGTATTCTTCTCTTTTTCGCGGGATTCGCGGAAGATGTTCTTCTCTTGCGCAAGCGCGAAGATGGTAAGTCCCATGCCGATGACGGCGACTGGAATCGCCGCTAATCCAGCAACTGGAGCGGTCGCGATGCGGGTGATGACG
>ONWJ01000117.1 GCA_900321535.1 uncultured Erysipelotrichaceae bacterium | reverse complement strand
TTCGCCCTGGATATCGTGAAGCCTTTGAACAAGCACGTTCGGACAAAGGAATCAAAGATAAAACAGGAATCATCGAAGGCGATACCCTTCTCTATACATTTGATTCCTTCGCCTATGAGGACGCGGAATGGAGAGATTATCTTTCCAAAAAAACGGAAACGATGCCTCATGATCCTATCGGTGAGCTTGTTAGACTGCTAGATGCCCATAAAGACGGCGGCACCGTCAAAAACGTCGTGATTGACGTTTCCGGTAACGGCGGTGGTTCAGGCGACGTGGTATTCATGATGATGGCCTTGATGGGCAAAGATCCTCATGTGAATTATTATGACGCCATCAACCAGAATTACGTTCACGCCGAATACGAGGCTGATCTCAATTTCGACGGCAAATTCGATGCGTTAGACAAACAAGTATCTTATCCCTATCACTTTGGGATTCTCTGCTCGAATCTTTCCTTTTCTTGCGGAAATCTCTTTCCTTACCAAGCCAAAGAATCTGGCCTTCTCGTCTTAGGCGATCAGTCTCGAGGCGGGGCTTGCAGCGTGTTCGACGGGGTCCTTGCAGAAGGAACCTATACCCGCATCGGCGGCAATGTCCGCCTTTGCGATAAAGCTGGAGAGACCATCGATTTCGGTGTTGTTCCAGACGTATCGCTTTACCAAAAAGAAGGCGAGAATCACGATTTCAGCAAATTCTTTGATTTAAGCGTCATCTCTAAGGAAATGAACGAGTTTTACGCAAAATAGTGCGTTTTTTCACTGGTAGGGCAAAACCAAAAAAACCATTAGGAGGAAGAAATCTCTTATGAGCAAGAAAAACCTATTCAAAACCTGTGCATTGCTTTCTGTTGCAGTGCTTCTTTCTGCCTGTGGGCAGGGCTCTTCTCCTATTGAAAGCTCTCTTTCTTCTCAAGAAAGCGAAGCATCGATTTCCACTCCGCTTACCTATGGGTTCTACACCATCGAAGAAGGAGTCAGCGACCTATCCTTCATCCAAGGCTATCCTTGGATCAATACTTCGGTTGAAGGGGTTATGAGCAAACTAAAGAAACCCTCACCAAAAGACGATTTCTACACCTATACGAATTATGACGCCTTAAAAGACGTCGCCGTTCCAGAAGGGGAAATGCAAGCAGGCGGATTTTTCCAGAAGCAAGCTAAGAAAAACGTCGAGAACTTAAACGCCTTATTTTCCAAGAAAGATACAGAACTTGCTTCGATTGCCAAAACCTTGATCGCAGGAGGCAAAGCTTCGGTCAAAGCTGAGGTTGAGACGCTTCTTTCCGCTGGTGAAGACGCCATTCGATCTATCTTTGCTTCCTCATCCATGTTCCGGGGCATCTCAAAATTTTATGAGATCAGCCACGTGACCGACCATGAGGAAATCGGCATTCGCTTTTCTGAGAATAAGCTCGTCACCGGCCTTCCATATTTTGTAAAACTTGTCGGCGACTTCTCTTCTAGGCAAATCAAATCCGACCTGCTTCTATGCGCCGCCTCGGAAGGGATCACAGAAAATCTCGAGTCTAGAATCGACGCGGCATTAAAAAGCATGATCTCGATTCTAAAAAACGCTGAAGCATCGGATAAAAAAGAGGCGCATGTAACTCTGCTTGCTGATTTGGATACCGTTTTCAACGGGCTATTCAATCCGAAAAAAGCCTTGAAGGAGCTTGGGGTAAGCGATGAACAAGAAGTGACTTATACGGATTATGAGTTAAGCATTTCCAAACAATTCGATGCGATGGTGAAAGATGGGGACATCAATGTCCTCCGCGATATCTTAGCCATCTGCAAAATCGCGGATGGACGTTTCCTTCTTGGCATCAAGGAATACCAGGACAATATCAGCGGCAAGCTCGCTTCTTTGACCGGATTAACGGGCCAATCTCCAGAATTCCCCGAAGGAAGCAGCGATGAGGAGATCGCCCGTATCTTCATCGAAAGGATGTATCCTGAAGCGGTGAAACGCGCTTATATCGATACCTTCGTCACCCAAGAAAGCCGTCAGAAGGTCACTAGGCTCGTCGCCGATATCATCGAGGAATACCATAACGTCTTCACCTCGGCCAAGTGGCTAAGCCAAGACACCATCACCAAGACCATCGAGAAACTCGATGCCATGAACTACACCGTCTTCCATGATGACGATTACGTCTCCGTCGCCCCATTCGCCGTGAAGGAGAACGATAATGCCTACGAGACTTTTTATGCCTATGACGATTATGTCGTAAGCAATACCGCATCTGGGGTCATCTCTAACGATGAAATAGGCGCAGAAAAGATGCAAACCCTCAACGCCTTCTATATCCCTAATAAGAATAGTTTCATGGTTTGCCATGGTTTCTGCAGTTCTTTCATCGATGACAAAGCCCTCGACAAAGAAGCCCTATATGGCTTCCTTGGCGTCACGATTGGGCATGAGATCTCCCATGGCTTCGATAGCACGGGCTCTCTTTATGATAAAGATGGCAAGAAGCAAGAGTGGTGGTCGAAAGAAGATCGAGCGGCATTCAACGAGAAAGTCGCGAAACTCTCCTCTTTCTATAACACCAAGCTTCGTTGCTTTAACGATGTCCCGAATAACGGAGAAAACGTTTCTGGCGAAGTCATCGCCGATATGGGCGGCATGAAGGTCATCGCCAATCTCGCCGAGAAGGATCCTAGCTTCGACTACAAGCAGTTCTATGCTTCCCAAGCCACCTGCTTTGGGACCGTCTTCACCATGGACATCGCCAAAAACGCCGTCGCTCACGATCCCCATCCGTTGCCTCATCTTCGCAGCAACGTCACCTTGGCCCAATTCGAACGGTTCCAAAAGACCTATGACATCAAGCCAGGCGATGGGATGTATATCGCCCCTGAGGATGTCGTTTTGGTCTGGTGATACTTATTAAAAAAGGGCAAAAACCCTGCAAAAGTGCATTATTTAAATGAAAAGGAGAATATAACAATGAAAAGAGTGCGCAAAAAGTCATACCTTGCTTTTGGACTGATCGTCTTAATTCTCGCCGCTGTGGCGTTGACGATCATCTTGCTTGCCTTGAACCAAGGCACGGTCGAAGAAAGATATAGAATCTTCATGATCGTCCTCGCCGCAACCGCCGGAGCCGCGGGAGTTGCCGGATTGATCGGCATCATCTTGTTCTTTGCGAAAACCTATCCCGTCAAAGAAAATCAATAAGGTATCCATAACGGATTCGTCGCCTCTAAAGGCGGTCGTTTCCTGAGTGGTTGCAACCCGATAGACGTTTCAATCTGAAACGTTGCGATTAAAGGATTCAGGCGCGCCTTTATAATTCGGCACGAGGAGTTTTTCTATTAAAAAGAAAAAACGAATAAAAAAAAAAAAAAAAAGAGGAGAAAACTATGACTCATATTCGTAAAATCGCCCTTTCCGCCATGGCGGTCTTCGCCTTGGCCAGCTGCTCCCAAAGCGAATCTTCCGGCGGCGTCAAGAGTTACCTTCTTAGCAACGGTTTCTCTGAGGCTAACATCACTGTCATGACCGGTGAGGCCTACAAAAAGACCCAACGCGAGGACTTCGTCGCTGATGGACTTAAAGAGTACCTCGCTGGCGTGAAAACACCGGCCTCAGAACAAGAGAAACCGGAGCAATTCTATTGCTGGTTCTTCGACACCTTCGATCAAGCCGACAAATTCGTGAAAGACTATGTTGGGGATATCTATACTTCCCTTGAAAATCGTGTCAAAGACCCACGTATGGGCAGCCACAATAACGCCGCCTGGGCCGGCACTAACAGCATTGCCGTCGGCTTAGGATGGTCCAACGCCTAAGATTGTTTGATAAGATTTTCGAGCAATATCTTCAAGAATGACCCAATCGTAGTCCCGTTCTCAAAACGAGATTCATGGGCTCTTTCTTGTCTATCGTCCACCCAAAAGCCTCGACGTTGTCGGGGCTTTTCTCAATGGGTTCTGTAATTGAAGTTAAGCATGAAGTGGTAGGGAGTGAAAAAGAGGATGCTTTAGACGTTGATGGTGCTGTTGATTATTCCCCCGCAAGAAGTAGAGAGAAGATTGTCA
>ONWJ01000116.1 GCA_900321535.1 uncultured Erysipelotrichaceae bacterium | reverse complement strand
ATCGGATAAGATTGGGTCGCCTTTTCGGCCATGCCGTCTAATTCCCAGACAGAGACATTCAAAAGGGTCGCCATCTGATCGATGAAAGCCCCCGTCCCGCCGGCGCAGCTGCCGTTCATTCTTTGCTCTAGACCACCGGTGATGAAAATGATTTTCGCGTCTTCGCCACCCAATTCGATGCAGCAGTCCGTTTGAGGATAAAATACCTGGATGCCTTCATAAGAGCTTTGCACTTCCTGCACGAAGCTCACACCGCTTCTTTCGCTTAATCCCATCCCCGCGCTGCCGGTGAGATAGGCTTTCACTTTCACGTCACCAAGAAGCTCAAATGCTTCGTTTAATTCTTCCAAAGCAGTCTCTTTGGTTTTAGAAAAGTGACGGCTATATTTGTTATAGACACATTCCAGTTTCTCGTTGAGCACCACGGTTTTCACGGTCGTGGAGCCAACATCAATTCCCAGGTAATAAACTTCGTTTTTCATAATCAGATCAAACAGCGCAAGTGGTATTCTAACCATCCACAGGCGAAAGCAAAGGAAAATTTATAATTTTCCAGAAAAATGTCAAAGGAAGTGCTTTCCTAAAGGAAAAACGCAGCATAAAAAACGATGACGTCTATAATGACACTGCTATGGATAAGCAGCAAAGAGATAGTAGGGTCTATAACATCGCCCAAAACGGCATTGTCGCCGGTCTTTATTATGGTTTGTCCTTGCTTTGCATCTTAGTCCCTGCCATCTCGCAGTTTGGCCCCATCCAATGCCGCATCTCTGAGATCATGGTGTAGCTGGCTTTCTTCAAGCCTCGTCTTTCCATCGGATTGACTCTAGGATGCTTCCTTACCAACGTCACCGGATTAGCCATGGGACAGTCCTTTCCGATGGACATGCTTCTTGGAACTTTAGCGACCTTAATCGCCTGCTTGCTCGAAGCTTGGTGCGCCCCTTACCTTTGCATTGCCTGCCTTTATCCAGTCTTAACGAACGGACTCATTGTTGGGGCTGAGATCTACTGGTTCTTCAATAACGACAATCTATCTATCTTCGCCTGCATGGGCTTTGTTGCTTTGGGTGAGCTGATCGCGGTTACGATTGGTTATATCATCTTCCTTTTCTTGATGCGCAACAAAGGCGTCATGAACTTAATGCGCCATACCCGTCACCTAGACGTTCGTTTCTAATAAGTCGAAAGAAAACCGTTTTTTTCTGCAAAACGCGGTTATTTTTATTATGGAAAGAAAAAAGGCCCGAAGGCCTTGGTTAGGTAAGTAGCAATCAGAGCTGCACGTGCTTGCGAAGTTCTTCCTCGCTGACGAAGCCTTCATGCTCGCCTTCCACACCGACTTTGATACCGGCGAAGGTGACCGCTAACTTCAAGCAATCGGGGATATTGCATCCTTGGTTGTAGAAATGCAAGAAGGCACTGAATAACGCATCACCTGCACCGACCGTGCTAGCGATGCCGTTTGGAGCAACGGAGGATTCGAAATAGTATTCATCTTTTTCACCAAGGTAGCAGAGAGCACCGTTATCGCCGCAACCGCAAACGATGATGGAGTTATGGAAACGGTCATAAACCGATTTGAGGAAGGTTCCTTCGTGTCCCGCGAATGCTTCGTTGGACATGAATAGGATGTCCGCGTTCTCCATGAACTCTTGGTTGAAGTCATCGTTGATGCCAAACAAGACCTGAACGTCGGTGGCGATAAGGCAGCCTTTTTCTTTGGCCTTATGGAAAAGGCCACGGTTAAAGTTGATGTTTGTTAAAACCGCGATGCCATAATTGCCGAAATCAACATCCAATCCAGGGAAGTCATTGATATCTTGAAGTCTCTTAAGATCGCAGTAGATTTTGCGCTTTCCGGTTTTATCAACGAGGATGACGCTTTCTGAAGTTGGGAAATCTTTGCTAACGAGAGCATGATCCAACTTGAGTCCTTCTTGTTTGAAGAAACGTTGAATGATGGCGCCGTTAAGATCGTCGCCGATGATGGTGGCGAGATCGCCCGTTGTTCCAAGCGTCTTCAACGCTTTGGCGATATTTAAGCCAACGCCTGAGACGTTGGTGGCAATACCGAAGAAAGGATATTCGACTGGGTTATAGTCGACAGGAAAGTGATCTACTTTCAAAGAGGTCTCAACGTTGACAAGACCAGATACAAAGATAGGTTTCATTCTTTTTGCTTTTTACTCCACCGCTATTGTAACCGATTTTCATAAATTTAAAGCATTGATTTTCAGAAAAAGGCTTCAATACCCATATTTTTTACGTTTTGTTATCAAAAAGATGATAGATAAGATAAGCGAAACAGCCTCACCACCGACGATGGACCACCAGATTCCCACGGACCCAAAAAACAAAGGGAACAGCAAAACAAAGCCGATTTGGAAAACAAGGGTACGCAAAATGGAGATGATTCCAGAAATCAAACCGTTGTTCAAAGAGGTGAAGAAAGCGGAAGCAAAGATGGAAAAGCCACACATCAAGAAGGCAACCGAATAGATACGAAGACCGGTCGCGGATAATTCCTCCAAAGATGCGACTCCACTGGAGAAAATGAAGCTTAACGGGTTAGCGAGTGCAACGGAAAGACCAAACATTACCACCCCGATGACGCTGATGATGACCAAACTCTTCTTAAAGATATTGGAAAGTTCCTTCGTGTTCTTCGCCCCGTACTGATAAGACACCATCGGGCCAACGCCCATCGAATAGCCGATGAAAACGGCAGCGAATAAGAAAGAGACATACATGATGACGCCATAGGCAGAAACACCATCCTGTCCATAATATTTGAGTAATTGGAAATTGTAGAACACCGCGACAACAGACGCCGACACATTGGTGATGAATTCGCTCATCCCGTTATATAAAGTGCGGCCAATGGCCTTGGGTCTCCACACGATTTTGCCTAGATGCAATTGCCAATCCTTTTTAGAAGCAAAGCCAATCGCTGGGATGATAATCGAGGGTACATAGCCCCCGATGGTGCCAATGGCCGCGCCAGCGACACCAAGCTTAAAAGCGGCCATAAGCAAGGCATCCAAAGCGATGTTGGTCAATCCACCAATCAAAGTAGAGAAGAATGCAAGGCGCGTTTTCCCAGCCGCGGAAAGGAAGGGATGAGAGATGTATTGAAGCATGGCCAAAGGCTGCCCTGCCATCAAAATACGGCCATAGACAACAGCTTCTTGGATCATTTCTTCTGTCGTGTTTTTAGAGATCGAGGCCATCGCTCTAGCAAGAGGTTCAACCAAGAAAGCTCCAGCCAAAGAAAGCACGGTTCCGATCGTAAGCGTCGTTACAACAAGCAAGGTGAAGATGGAGTTGGCTTCCTCTCCGTTTTTCTCGCCCATGAGTTTGGAACAAAGCGCAGTACCGCCTGCCCCTACCATAAACCCAAAGGAGCCGACCATACCTACGAAAGGCCAAATCAAGTTCAAACCCGCGAAGGCACTCGCCCCACAGAAGTTTGCGACAAACATCCCATCGACACTGGCGTAAAGAGAAATGAAAACCATCAACCCGATGGGGAAGATCGTCATTTTCAGCAACGTTTTGTAGGTCGCATGCGCACCGATTGTGTAATCCATAGTCTCTTCACGAAAAACGTCAACAGCGTTTGACTCTGTTGGCGGTTTTCATTATACAAGGTTTGCCGATGATTCGGCTATCGTCTCCAGTCCTCAAAGCATGAGCTGCGGAGCATCGCAATCTCTTGCTTATAAGGTGGTTTATCCTCAACATAAGGGGTCTCAAGAATCATAGGGATTCCCACAAGCTTTGGATGATGAACGAAACGGTTCAAGGCATCGAAGCCAATGCACCCATATCCTAAATTCTCATGACGGTCTTTTCTTGCGCCTCGAGGATTCTTGGAGTCATTGATATGAATCGCTAGAAGTCTCTCTAGTCCAATGATTGCGTCGAATTCTTGGAGCACTCCATCGATGTCGTTCACATCATATCCAGCATCGGAAATATGGCAGGTGTCTAGGCACACACCGAGTCTTTCTGGATATTTGCAGCCTTTGATTATTTGAGAAATCTCTGCAAAAGTCCGTCCAATTTCGCTTCCTTTGCCCGCCATCGTCTCTAACGCGACGCGAACATCGCTAGCATTTGTCTCAAACACTTCGTTCAGGCAATCGACGAGCGAAGCGATTCCTGCTTCCTCTCCGGCCCCAACATGAGCGCCTGGATGAAGGACTAAGATTTTGGCCCCAAATCCAGCCGTGCGCTCGATTTCTAAGCGGATCAATTGGGTGGCCAAATCTTTGATGTCAGGCTTTAAGGAATTCGCTCCATTAATGATATAAGGTGCGTGGACAACGATCTTATTCTCATCAATCCCGCTGGCTTTAATTAACGCTCTGCCTTCTTCAATCTTTAACTGGTCTAAAGGCTTTCTCACCGAGTTCTGCGGGGCGCCGGTATAGAACATGAATGTGTTCGCGCCATAAGATAACGCCTCTTTGACGCTTCCTAGATAGTAATCCGGCGCGGTCATGCCAACATGGCAGCCTAGATAGATCTCACTCATAAGGCCTCCTCATCTAAGGCTTCAAGATAAAACGTGACCGGGCGGAAGCCGTCGTTGCAAGAAACCATCGCGCTATGTTTGTTTTTCATCCAACCATCGAAGAAATCGCCGCCGCCTTTTGCTAGTTCATCAACAAAAGGAAACATCACGCCCCACGCGCTTTCGCATAAACCTTCAGGTTTTTGATTGCCTTCGGCGATGAAGCTATCCCCTACTTTTAGTAAGCAGGCATGCTCAATAGGGTTCTCATAACGCTTTATCAAATCAGGATAGGTTGTGATTTTCATGACT
>ONWJ01000034.1 GCA_900321535.1 uncultured Erysipelotrichaceae bacterium | reverse complement strand
TATCAGGAATTTGACCTTGAGGAAATTAAAAAGACACGCCGCAGCTGGGGTGTCTTTAGAGATCGTCGCCCTGATTTGTATGACGACATCCTTCATTTATAAGGTTTAACTATATAAATCGTATCCATTCGCCTGGCCACGGAAACTCTGAGGGTTGATCGTGTTGCCGGGCGTTTTTTGGAATAGGTCAAAGATCAGTTCGTAAGGGTAAGTATCGTATACTTCAATCACCGAATTGCCACCGCCAGGACGGTTGCCTTTGAAGTAGTCATATTGTTTGTCTGCGTTCGTGTGATAGTACAAGTAATCGATGACCGCACAGGTGTAGTACTGATCCGAATCTAGGGTTGCATATTGGGCCGTGTTACCGGTGTAGGTTGGATTGTATTTGGCTTCATAGATGATATCCGAACCTTTGACACGGGCGATGACGATGACATTTGAGAAAGGAGTGGCCTTGAAGATGTCGGAGTACGTGACTTCTCCGGATAAACCATCACGTTGTGAGTTCATCATGACGCAGGCCAAATCAGAATAAGTTGAGCTATAGGTATCGTAAATGGCTTTACACCCAACTGCTCCGATGTCGCGCTTTGAAAGCGTTCCGCTAACGTATCCTGCGCGGCGATCGCCAAGCTCTAATAATTCCTTGGTTAAACGCTTTTGAATAACGGCTTCCACATCTACGTCCGTTCTTCCGGAAGACGGCGCGTATTCTATTTGGCCGATTCTTTGAGTGACTTCATTATCATCAAATGTGATCGTGGCTTTGGAGAATGCCTGACCGTTGGAATAGGCCTGTAAAAGCGGAACCCCATCATAAACGGTGTCGTTGTAGCTATGTGTATGTCCGCAGAAGACGACATCAAAATAGTCACTCAACGCCTTTCCCTCGTCTTTCCAATAATCAAAGCTATTGGTAACCGTGCTCGAATCATCGTGAAGAAGGAGGACGTTGATTTGAGTGTTCTCTACTTCTTTGAGGCGAGTCGCTTCTTGAAGGGCTAACGGAAGGGGGTTTACAAACGATAGGTCTTCAACATATTTAGACGTGATGGAAGACGTTTGACCCTCACCAATCATTCCGACGATTCCAATCTTCACGCCGTCTTTGATAACGGTTTTGGAGATGTCAAACGTTTCGTTTCTCGTGGAGGTTGTCTGGCCGTTCACGTAATTCATGATATTGCCGCCTAAAAATGGAAAAGAGGCGGCTTTTGCATTGTTTTTGATAATTTCTTGGCCAAAATCAAACTCGTGATTCCCAACTGCCATCGCTTCAAAGCCTGCTGCAGACATGGCTTCCGTGACGAAAAGCCCCTTCGTGTAATTGCTCTCTAAGGAGCCTTGCCACATATCACCTGCACTGAGCAATACGGTGTGAGTGGGATCGGCTTTTCTACGAGTCGCTAACTCACCGAAATATTTGGAGATGCCAGACTCATAATGGTTATAGGAATCTCGTCCTTCTTTGACCGCGCCATGGAAATCATTGACGCTATAGAACGTGAAAGTCTTCGGACCGCTAGATACGGAGGATTCTTCGACGGATGAAGACTCGATTGAGAATGTTTCTTCTGAGGAGCGCTGTTCCTCGCTAGAAACGAAACTCTCTATAGAACTTTCGGAACTAGAAGTGATCTCGGTAGAAGATCGTTCTTCCTGACTACTCGCAGAAACGACACTCTCTTCTTCGCTGCTGACGGATATAACGCTTTCTTTTTCGCTTGAGGTATCAACGCTGCTTTTTGCTTCTTGGCTTGAGGTTTTGCTATCGCTAGATTGCAAGCTACTTACGGTTTCGTTGCTTGCGCTTTCTGCGGTGCTATTGCTGGAGTCTGAAACAAACTTGATCGTACAAGATGCGAGCAAGAGGGGAAATGTAAGAAATAACCCGAAAAAATTTGCTTGTTTCATGTCAAAATCATAACATTACTATGTAATGATTTTAAAGCATTCGTTTTTATATATGCCTGAGAAGGATACTTCCCCGGCAACAAGGGAAAAACTCTCCCGTTTAACAGGAGGATTTTTCTTATTATGAACAAAAATGCGAAAAAGCTTCCGCCGAAGAAAAAAGGCCTTGTTGATCCTAAACAAATCACCACTTACAAAGTGTATGTCGAAACGACATTACTTGAATTCTTGCTCTATAAAATGCCGAATTCATCCAGAAATTCGGTGAAAAACCTCCTCTCACATCATCAAGTCGCGGTAGGAGGGGTTCCAGTATCTCAATTCGATTACAAGCTCTATCCTGAAGACGAAGTTATCGTCTCAAAGCGCACTATCCATAAGCGCGCGAAACAAGATCTCCCCATCATCTACGAAGACGAGGACATCATCGCTTTAAATAAGCCTTCGGGCCTTCTTTCTATTGCCTCCGATCGCGAAAAAGGCAAAACCGCGTACCGTCTTGTCTCGGATTATGTCGCAAAAAACGACCCAAGGAAACGTATCTTCGTTGTCCATCGATTAGATGAAGACACTTCCGGCGTTTTGATTTTCGCGAAAAACCACGAAACCCGAGAAGCGCTTCAAAACAACTGGCAGGAAGTGGTGACCAAACGTTATTACTATGCGATCGTTGAAGGCGAAGTGGAGCCCAAAGAAGCAACCCTCATCGACTACCTAGACGAGAACGATCTTCACCTTGTTTATGTCACGAAAAACAAGACCAAAGGAAAACGTTCCGTCACCTCCTATAAGGTGATTCAGAAAAAAGACGGTATGAGTCTTTTAGATGTCGCCTTGTCTTCTGGAAGAAAGAATCAAATCCGTGTTCAACTCGGCCATCGCGGTCATCATGTCATCGGCGACGATAAATACGGCGAACCCATCAATCCGCTCGGTCGATTAGGTTTGCATGCCTACGAACTAGCCTTTACGAATCCTTTAAACGGCAAGGCTTACGATTTGAGGACCCCGATGCCAGAAGAATTCAAAGCTTTGGTTTTCGGTGACAAGAAGACGGCTAAACCCGTCAAGGTTGAAAAGAAGATTACTCCAACTAGAGACACGAGATCTGCAACGAAAATCAAAAAAGGTTTGCAAAAACGCGCTCGTTTTGGTGCAACCAAGAAAAAAGGAGGGAAGCGATGAGTTCTGTTAAGTACTGGCTTAGCAAACTCAGGGAAGCCGCGATATCCACGGCTCCGATTGCGATTGTGGTAATCGCTTTCTTTTTCGTTATGCGCTTCGCTTTGCCGGCTGGAACCTTTGCCGACCGGCTTTTGATTTCTAACGAAGACATCATTTTGTTCTCCATTGCGGTGGCGATGATTGTCGTTGGCATGGCGTTATTTAACGCCGGCACCGAAGAATCCATGACCGAAATCGGCACGATCATCGGTGGATCTTTGGTCAAGAAAAAGAACTTCTTCTTCGTCATCGCGATGACCTTCTTCCTTGGCGTTTTGGTTACCATCGCCGAACCTGACCTTACCGTCTTATCCAGCCAAATTGGAATCCATCCTCAAATCATCATCTGGACCATTGGCATTGGTGTTGGCATTTTCCTTGTTGTCGGCGTCCTTCGCGTTACCTTCCACAAAAACCTCAACATCATGTTCCTTGCTTTCTACGCTTTGGCGTTCACATTGATTTATCTCATTGACCCCAGGTTCCTTCCGATTTGCTTTGATTCAGGAGGCGTTACCACCGGACCTGTAACCGTACCGTTCTTGCTTGGCTTTGGTATGGGTATGGCGGCTTCTAGACGCGGCAAAAACTCCGAAGATTCCTTCGGTTTGACCGCGCTTTGCTCGATTGGTCCTATACTTTCGGTCATTATCATCGCGATGATTATGAAAGGCACAGGGCAGACGCTTCCATTGATGGAAGAGTTCGTTGATCCATTATCTGGTCTTACTGGCAACATGGGTGATAATTTGCTCCGTTGCTTCCTTTCCACGCTTCGCTCCGTCGCAATCTCCATCGGGCCATTGCTTCTGTTCTTCTTGGTTTATGAATTGATTTTCATCCACCTTCCTTGGAAGAGCATTCTCCGTATTTTCATCGGTATGCTGGTGACTTTCCTTGGATTGCTTTGCTTTTTGACCGCGGTTGAAGCGGGTTTCTTACCGATTGCCTCCAAAGTCGGGCAAGCATTAGGAAGCGAGAACAAATTCTTTCCTTATGCGGCGATTATCGGCGCGTTGTTCGGCATCTTCGGCGTGCTTGCTGAACCAGCCGTCCATGTCTTGGTCCAGCAAATCGAATTGGTTTCTGAAGGCGCGATTAAGGCTAGGAAAGTCTTGATTGTCCTCGCCGTTTCGATCGGAGCAGGGGTTGCGTTGCATTTGCTCCGCGCATATTTCCAGTTCCCGTTAGCCTATTACATCATCCCTGGCTATATCATCGTGTTCATCTTGTCGTTCTTAGTGCCTAAGATCTTCACCGCGATGGCGTTTGATTCCGGCGGCGTTGCTTCTGGTCCGATGACCTCGACTTTCGTATTGCCTTTCTGCATCGGGTTCTCCTATTCCCGATTCGTTTCTAACCCTTCCGGAGGGAGCGATGTTTATCTTTATGGCTTTGGGCTTGTCGCGATGGTCGCGATGGTTCCTTTGATTGTATTGCAAGCAATGGGTTTGTCTGGCATGATTCAGACTCGACTTGCATTAGCAAAAGCCAAAAAGCGTTTGGTTGAGGAGAACGATGATCAAATCGTTCACCTACTTCAGGAGGAGGATTGATTATGGCAGAAGAAGTCAAAGGTCATTTGCCCTATGAGAAAACCCACCGCCTGAAAAGCCTGCTTTTGGTGGTTACCGTTGTCGGAAGAGGACAAGGAGATGCGATTGTGTCGTTAGCTAACAAATACGAATGTAACTTCTCCTTCATTAGCCACGGCCGAGGAACGGCTCCTAATAATTTCTATGCGATTCTAGGCTCAGGGTCGTTAAAGAAAGATGTGGTGTTCTCCATCATGAAGGAGATCAATTACCAAGGATTTGAAAAGGAATTGAAGGCTCGCTTCGCGGTCTCTGCCATGGCAAAAGGCATCTCTTATTGCATCCGTATGGATTCCGTCGCCGGCGTATCGGTATACAAAATGCTCTCGAATACCAGATATTTCGAGAAAGCGAGCAAGCACATGAAGAAGTAGGGGGAGTAAGCATGAACGAGAATTATGAAGTCGTCATTTGCATCGTCAATCACGGGTTCACCGATTTGGTGATGGAAGCCGCAAAAGCGGCTGGCGCTAGGGGCGGAACCGTGATCAACGGACGCGGTACTGGCAACAAAGATGCAGAAACCTTTTTCGGCGTTACCGTTACACCTGACAAAGAAATGGTTATGATATTGGTGCCCAAAGCGATTCGCGATGATGTTTTGTCAGCGGTCAACAAAGGCGCTGGCATGAATACGAAAGGCATGGGCATTGCCTTTTCTATCCCCGCTTCCAACGTCGTTGGTATCGGCGGGGACGACGAAGAAAAGAAAAAGCCCGCTGAGAAATAATCCATGGAAACAGTTCAAACCGAGAGAAAACGCATCACTTGGTCGGTGCCCTCTTTCTTGAAGAGATGGGATAGCCTTTTCTATTACGGCATCGCGCTTTTTGTCATCGGCATCTTCTGGTGCATTTTCGCCTTGGTGATGAATGAGTTCGCTCAAACCTTCAACTGGGACTATACCTTTCAATTCATCCCGCTTGCCTATGACTTCTACGATGACTGGCGGACGTTCTTCATGACTGGGAAATTCCCGCTTTATACCTCACGTGTCTTCATCGGAACGGATAATATCGGCTCAAATAGCTATTATTGCTTGCTAGATCCCTTCCTCATCCCGATGGTTCTCTTCCCAAGGAATTGGATTCCACAGTATTACTGCATGGCGACGATTGCAAAATTTATCGTCACCGCTTTCGCGATGCGCGCTTACCTGCGCATCATGAACATCTCCGAGATGATTTCTCGAGTCGGCGCTCTAGCGGTTGCCTTCTCAGGTTATATGAACTTCATGGTCGGCTTCCCGGTTTGGGTATCCGCGATCGTTTATATGCCTCTGGTCTTGTTTGGGTTAGAGAGAATCATTCAATGTCAGAAGCCTTTCTGGCTGATCCTAGCGATCTTCTTAGAAGGAATTACCTCTTTCTTCGCCCTTGTTACGGTCTGCCTTTTCGGTGTCATGTATGCCTTGTGGAGATTCTTTTTCACCATCAAAAAGAGAGACGGCAAAACCAACATCAAAGTCATGGTCATGGGCGTCACTGCTTTCGCGATTGGCTTATGCTTGTGCAGCTTCTCACTGATTCCATCAATTCGTCAAGCGACCTTGACCGGACGTACCTCTTCCATCGGCTCGGCTTATTTAGATGCGTTGAAGACGGCGTTAAAGTCGGCTGATTTACGTTCCTTCTTTGCTTTGATGTTTGAAGAAATCGGCGATCACCCTGGCCGAGAAGTCATCGCGCTTGGGTCTTTCTTCTTGCCAACCGGTGGCTTCTATGCGATGCCATGGGCGAGATCGGGTTACGATTCCTGGACAGCATCGATTTTCTGCTACACGCCGTTCATAATTCTGTTTTTCACTGCAATTCTCCACTCAATTTTGCAAAGGAGGTGGCATCACTTCATCGCGATCGCGATTTGCAGCTTCCTTTTCCTAACCAACTTCTCGCACTTCTTCTTCTACGCTTTCACCGGAAACGGATATGGTCGTTGGTATTTCGTGTTGGTGCCTTTGATTGTTTATTATGGCTCATGGGGCTTTGATCAACGAAAGCACGCGAGCAGGGTGATTCCATTGCTTGGATCCTTGCTTGCGCTTACTGCAACCTTAGTGGTGTGGTGGTTTATCGAGCATGTCTTACACGGCAATACCTTTAGCAAAGTCAATGGCATGACCTATTGGCAATCGAGCTACACCACGGCAACCGACAAGTACAATGGCTTCGATACGATTTGGTTCCTCTATTACCAGATTGGTTGGTTCATCTTGGAAGGCTTCTTGTTCGTGTTTGCAAACCGCAAGAAATGGTTGCCTCATTTCTTATTTGGCGCTTTGACATTAGAAGTCATCGTCATGGGCAACCTTGTCTATATCTATAACGGCATCTGGTATCTACCCACCTTGTTTGCAGGCGGAGAGGTCAACCGCACCGAAACCTCCCTTATCACCGATCGCTTGGTAGCCCAAGACAATAGTTTCTATCGCACTTATAGCGATACCTTCCGCGCCAAATACAACACCCACGTTGCACGTGTGAATGGGGCTTCTGAATTCCATTCCTTGATGAACTTCGACGTGGAATCTTTCGCCCTTCAGAATCAACTCAAAACCTCCGGTGGAAGCAACATCACTTCCTATGAGAAGGATGATATCTACAATCCAAGCTGGTCTGGCGCTTATATGAATAAGCGTTTTGGAACCGACTATTCACTCGGCTATCGTTATTACATCATCAAAAACGATTATGCCGCGTGGAAAGGCTATGATGACGACCATTACTTCCCGGCTCCAAACGTTCCTTTTGGGGCGGTGGAAATGGAAAATCTTTCCTTTGACCGCGATCATTATCGTGTCTACCGCGTAAAAGAAGATCACCTCCCATCCTTAGGCTGGGCGGTCGGAGATGAACTCTATCGCATTGGCCGTGATGAGAATTCGACTTACCGCACCGCTTTCTATACTGAAAGCTATGGAAGAACCGCTATGCAGGAACTCTTAAGAGCCGAAGAGGTCCAGTTAAGAGGTGCAATCATCGAAGATAACGAAGTCTTGCCTGAAGAATTTGTTGTGGCGGATAAAGCACCTGATTTAGGAACGCTGAGCACAAAATATAAGCTTAATTTCTTAGCGGTTGGCTCCGGCTTAAAAGCTGAATATTATGAAACCGCGGTGGGTGATGGCTTCTTTGCTAATGTTACCAAACCATATGCAGCTGAAGGTCCTGGCTTCTTTATCAACAACCATGTTTCTGGTCCAACGGTGGTTAATGGCAGGGTGGTCATGAAGCGCGATCTTGGCAAGGTTACGTTAACTCCAACAACGAGCCAATATTTCAATAACTCTACAAAAGGCTGCTATATTGAGATTAAAGCCTTCCCAAATAAAGGCACTGGCTCTACCAATCCGGAGTGGAATAACGTTCCAAGAATCTATGCGATCGGCGAATCTTATGATGAGAATGGAAACCTTCTCAAAGAGAACGAATTGCTCTCCTATGAGTTCTATTCTATTGATTGCATGCGCCGCATGGATGAAGGCAACCACGGCTATTACAACACCCGTAATTCCACCTTCGGTTTATATTGCCGTGGCAAAGTGAAATACCTTGCTTTCTGCTATAAAGGTTCAGGGTCGATTGGATTAACCTTAGGCAACATCCTTCTATCCGTTCAGGATTATCCAGACGTTATGGCCAAGATCAACGCGATCCAGCAAGGCGCGCTTGCTAACGTCAAAACGAAAGATCCTAACACCTACACCTTCGAAACAAACTATGACCGTAACCGCATCGTGAAGACTCAGATTGGATACGACGCTGGCTGGCAGGCGATCGCTTCTGTCCCTGGCAAAGGTGTGCAGTCCTGCAAGATGATGCGTCTTGATGGCGGCGTGGTCGGATTCATCGCTCCATTTGCGCTAGATGAAAACGGTAACCCCATGACTGTGAGCTACGAATTCGTCTATAAGACCCCATTCTCCAACGCCTCTACCGCATTATGGATCATCGGCGTCCTTGGCTATGGAGGATACGCGATTACTGATTTCTTAATTCAGGCTAAGAAAAGAAAGAAAGCGCTTGAAATGAAATGAGTCACCTCATTACCGAACGAATTTCCGAAGTTTTTCTTTGGAGCACTATGCAAATCTTTCGCAGGGATGAATTGTTTATAAATGGTCTTAAAGGC
>ONWJ01000113.1 GCA_900321535.1 uncultured Erysipelotrichaceae bacterium | reverse complement strand
GATAGACAAAAAATAGTTTTGCTGTATCTTTAAAGCAGGAGGAAAACTCATGGCCGAAGAAGTCAAATACTACCGTTGCGCTCTTTGCGGTGAGATCATCACCCCTGATGAGAACGGAAATTGCCCCATCTGCGGCGCTGGTCCAGAATACCTTGAACCATGCGACAAAGACGGTAATCCAATCGCCGAGTAAAGTCTATGTTTCGTAAAAAGATGCCTCTAATGGGGCATCTTTTCATGTTTTAATGGGGTTTTGCAGGGATTTTTAGATTTTGACCGCCGCATCCATAAGGGCGTAGAAAATCGGTTCGTGATAAAGACGAACCGCGTCATGGACGGCTTTGTCATCGCGGTTTTTCTTGGCCTCGGAAGTCCCTTCTTTGAGTTTGGCCCCGGTAAGGACCTTATCTTTCACCGAGGAACTCTTGAGGTAATCAAGGCAACCATATTCAAGACGCTCGGCCGTGAAGTAGGTATCGGTGATCGTATCGTTTTCAAACTTATCGTTATAGAAAGCACCCGCCATTTGGATGACCGAACCTTTTTTCGTGCCTGCACCATCTGGATTGATGCGGTAGAACGTAGGAACGACTCCTTCGCCAAATCCCGCTTCTTTATCAGCCAAACCGAATTCTTCTTTCTTGGCTTTGTATTCGGCGGTGACAACTTGTCCCCAAGTGATTTCACCTTCTATGATCGTGGAATCGTTCATCGGATGTTCGACCCCTTTATCATCGATGATGCTTCTCCAAGGCGTGACGTCGAAGATGAAGTTATAGGCTTCTAGTTTCACATCCTGCAACAAATACTCGCGCAAAGACGTCGCAGTGATGTAGGAGCAATCAGGGCAAGTTGCGCGCGTATACATTACAAAGAACGGGGTATCCCCATCATAGAGGTCAAAGAGTTGGGATTCATCGACATAGAACATCTTCGGCATTTCGATATGAGCGGTGAGCCAATCCGATAATTCGACGAACTTATGTCCCCAATCATCTTTGTCATCATGATGATAACGGAGCTTTCCGTTTTCAAAGATGCCGAGGTCATCGATGCCGTTCGTGCACTTCAAACCAAAGAAATCATCGCCTTTTGCAAGGTCTTTGGTTTCAATGACATAAACGCGAAGATGATGGGCTTTGACGTATTTTGCAATGGAAGCGTGGAATCCTTGCCAGCATCCGCAGGTATTCTCGTTGCCTTTAGAGATGACGAGGAAGTTTTCTTGCTTCTCTACTAAACCCGATAATCCCGCGTAATCCACTGGGACGAGGTAATCGATATTCATCCAATCGGTGTCTTCGTTGATGTCTTTATTGACCTGAACATCGTTCCATGATGCGACCTCGCCATGCATCATCCCGAAAAGGAGTTTGACTTTGCCTTCTTCTTGCTGTTGGCACCCACTTAATAGGAGTAATGGGGCGAATAAAAATAAGGGTGAAAATCGTTTCATGACAAGGATTATAAATGTGATGATGAAAGGTGCAAGAAAAACGGTATGAAAATCGGGCAAGTTTTTAGAACAATTTTTCCCTTATTTTTTGTCGAAATTTCTTCGATAGTGCCGAAAGAAAGCCAACTTTCGACCCCCCGTGATTTTTCTCCCATTTTTCAGGCGAAAAAAAGTTGTTGATTTTTTGTTTATTTGTCTTCATTATTTGCGCCGTTGAAAGGCCCCTTGTGCTCTTTCGACATTCTGTAGCATTGTCTTCTTTTAATAGGGGAGGGTAACGTCCATGGAAGAGAACGACACAATCATCCGTTTGCAGCACGTCTGCAAAGAATTCGATGGGTTGAAAGTAGTAGATGACTTCAACCTTGATGTGAAGCGAGGGGAGTTCATAACGATCCTAGGCCCCAGCGGCTGCGGCAAGACAACCACCTTGCGCATGATCGCCGGCTTCGAATTACCAAGCTCTGGCACCATCTTGCTCAATGGGCAGGATATTTCCTTGTTGCCGCCGAACAAGCGCCCGGTCAACACCGTGTTCCAGCATTATGCCTTGTTCCCGCATCTTGACGTTTACGATAACGTCGCTTTCGGCTTGAAATTAAAGAAAATCCCAGTCGAAGTCACCGACCGCAAAGGCAACAAGAAAACGGTCATGAAACACCTTGACCCGAAAACCATTGACGAAAAGGTCTCCCGCGCCCTTCAAATCGTCGACCTCGATGAGATGGAAGACCGCGATGTTTCCACCCTTTCCGGTGGTCAGCAGCAACGTGTCGCCATCGCTCGCGCCATCGTCAACGAACCAAAGGTTCTTCTTCTTGACGAGCCACTTTCCGCTCTTGACCATAAGATGCGCAAAGACATGCAGATCGAGCTCAAAGAGATGCATAAGAAACTCGGCATCACCTTCTTCTATGTCACCCATGACCAAGAAGAAGCCCTTACCATGTCTGATCGCATCATCGTCATGAAAGGCGGCCTCATTCAGCAAATCGGTACCCCAGAAGACATCTACAACGAACCAATCAACGCTTTCGTCGCGGACTTCATCGGCGAATCCAATATCTATAACGGCACGATGTCGGGCAAATTCAAAGTCCGCTTCATCGGCGCGCAGTGGGATTGCATCGATGACTTCCCGCTCAATGAGAAAGTCGATATCGTCGTCCGCCCAGAAGACGTCATCATGCTTCCACCTGGCAAAGGTGTGGTGGAAGGCGTTATCGCCTCCAAGATCTTCAAAGGCGTCCATTACGAATTCATCGTCAATGTCGGCAAAAACGAGGTTCTTTGCCGTGATACCCATGACCATGAAGTCGGGACGACCGTCTCCCTTGCGGTGGAGAAAGAAAACATCCAGATCATGCATAAGGAACTCACCGAGAACCAATATGTCGACGCCTGGATCAACAAAAACAACGAAGTCGTCATCGGCGAAGATCCCTTCCCATGCAAAGTTGAAACCCTCATCCCCGGCGGCAAACTGGACGATGATGGCTATGTCATCGGCCCAGATGGCAAGAAATACGACTTCAACGATGCAGACGTCGTCGCCACGGTCGGACTTGACGTCATCAGCCTTTCCGATGACCTCTCATCAGGACACGCCAATGGGCAAATCATCAACCTTGTTTGGATCGGCGACCACTTCCAATACATCGTCCGCACCGACGATGATGAGGATTATGTCGTCAACTCCGTCTATTCTTGGAATGAAAACGATTTGGTCGCGGTCGACATCGCGCCAGAGAACATCAAGCTGCGCTTAAAGAAGGACCCATCCAACTATGTCGTCGACTAGTCGCGCCGCCCGCGGACAAGGCTTCAAACGCGTCGTTGCCTTCAAGCGGAAATATCTGGCGATCCCTTACTTCGTCTTCTTGCTTCTATTCGTCCTCATTCCAATCATCATCATTCTTGTCTATGCCTTCACCGAGACCGTCACCCTCGCCGATGGCACCGAAGCCTTGAATTTCTCCTTCAAAGCCTTCGTGAACTTCTTCACCAACTGGACCAAGATCAACGTTTTGGTCGTCTCCTTATTCATCGGCTTGCTCAATACGATTCTTTGCTTGCTCATTGGTTATCCTATCGCCTATTTGCTCGCCGATAAAAAGGTCAACAAGAACTATGTTTTGGTGATGCTCTTCATCATGCCGATGTGGATCAACTTCGTCTTAAGGACCGGCGCCACACGTGACGTCTTGTCCTGGATGGGCTTATATGGTGGCCAGCATCCTTATATCGCCACCATGATCGGCATGGTCTATAACTACCTGCCATTCACCATCTTGCCGTTATATTCCACCATGATCAAATTGGACAAAGCCCAAATCGAGGCTGCCCATGATCTTGGCTGCAATGGCCCTCAGACCTTTTTCCTCTCCATCTTGCCGCAATCCATCCCTGGCATCATCGCGGCGGCGGAGATGGTCTTCATGCCAACGATGTCGAGCTACGTCATCTCGGATACCCTTTCCGAAGGCAAATTGACCTTGTTTGGCAACATCATCTATCTCAACTTCTCCCAATACATGTGGAATGAAGGCTCCTTCATGGCCCTCATCATGTTGGCGATGATCGTCATCACCATGATCATCACTCGCCGCTTTGGGAAGCAGGAGAACCCAAGGAAAGGAGTGGAACTATGAGCAGCGCAGTTACCTTGACCGCCAACGAAAAGAAGCTTCGCCGCAAAGCGACCTTCCACAAAATCTTTGGCCAATCCATCATCTGGATCGTCTTGATCCTCATGTACATCCCAATCCTCGTCCTCATCGCTTTCTCGTTCTCCAAGAACGACAACATCACCTTAGAAGGCGACTTCCATTTCACCTTCGAGTTATATCGCGATCTCTTCCTCTCCTCGGAGATCATGACCGCGCTTGGCAATACCTTGATCCTTGCCGTTTCTAGCGCGTTGATCGCGACGATTCTAGGAACTGTCGGGGCCATCGGCGCCTATTACTCGAAAAAGCGTACCCGCAACGTCATCGAGCACGTCACTCAGATTCCGGTCGTCAACGCCGAAATCGTTATGGCGCTCTCCTTGACCGTCATGTTCGTCTTCATCAGCTCCTACATCTTCCGCGGGGCTTCTATCTTCTCCTTCTGGACGTTGCTCATCGGCCACGTCATCCTTGGACTTCCTTTCGTTTATCTTAACGTCAAGCCCAAACTCCAGCAGATGGACCCAGCCTTATATGAAGCCGCGCTTGACCTTGGCTGCACCCAGCGTCAGGCTCTTTGGAAAGCGACGATCCCAGAAATCCTTCCGGGCATCCTCTCTGGCTTCTTGCTTTCCATTACCCTCAGCTTAGATGACTTCATCGTCACTGCCTTCACCCGCGGCCCAGGCTTGCTTTCGGGCGAGAAGACGATTGAAACCTTATCTACGCTTGTCCAAGCCAAAATCAAAAAAGGCCCGATTCCAAAGGAAATTCGCGCCTTGACCATGATTATCTTCTTGATTGTCCTCGGCATCGTTATCGGCACGACCATCTACCGTAACGTCGCCGCGAAGAAGACCAAAACCCGCAAAGGAAGGGAGGCACGCTAAATGAAACATAAATTGTTTGGCTTATTATTGCCGTTATCCGTTCTTGCCCTTACTGGCTGCGGGGCAAAAGAAGAGGCCGTTGTCCTTCGCGTCTATAACTGCGAGGACTATATCGCTGATAACGTCGTTGATGATTTCATCGCGTTAGAGTCTGAAAAGCTCGGCAAAACCGTGAAAGTCGTCTATGACACCTATGACACCAACGAAACCATGCTCTCTTCTTTGAAGACCGGCAAAACCACTTATGACCTTATCTGCGCATCCGACTATACCTTGCAGAAGATGGTCAATTCCAAGATGTGCCAGCCTATCAACATGGATCATGTCCCTAATTACACCGACTATTGCCCGCCGTTCTTGCTCAACAAGATGGCGTCCATCACCACCAAGGTGGATGATCAAGTCGTCAACATGGGCGATTACTCGGTTGGCTATATGTGGGGAACCTTAGGCATCCTCTATAACCCAACCAAAGTCGCCAAAGACAAAAACCTCCTCGTCGATGATGGGGAAGGCAATATGGTCTATGACGAAGATTCGGTCAAAGGCGATATGGCTTCTTGGGCTTCCTTATGGGATAAGAAGTACGCGAATGAGATGTCGGTCAAAGACTCCATGCGTGATACGTATTCCGTCGGCATCATGATGCAATTCGATGAGGAAATCCGCAAAATCCTTGCAGATTCTGGATATTTCACCGAGGATTTCAACCTTCTCGATGGAAAATTCGAAGATGCGATGGCCAATTACAACCCCCTCATCACCGACATCTTCAATCGTTGCGACCAAGACACGGTGAAGAAGGTTGAACAAACCCTCCTCGCCCTAAAAGAGAACGTCTTCGGCTTTGAGGTCGACTCGGGCAAAGACGATATCGTCAAAGGCTTGGTTGGCATGAACTTGGCTTGGAGCGGCGACGCGGTCTATTCCATGGATCGCGGCGATTATGAATCGGGCCAAACCATCTACTACTCCGTTCCTGAGACCGGTGGCAACATCTGGTTCGATGGCTGGGTCATGATGGCTGGCATCGATGATATCCATCGCACCATGGCGGAAGACTTCCTCAATTTCCTTTGCGATCCCGAAGTTGCATCCTCCAACATGGATTCCATCGGCTACACCTCCTATATTGCAGGGGATGTCGTCCATGAACTCATCCGCGATTGGTATGATCCACGTTCCTACGCGATGTATGTCTACCATGAAGCCGATTGGTGGGAAGATGATGATTTCCTCTATGATGAAGAGTATAACAAGATTTTCCAAACCGGCTTCGACATCGATAACGATAAAATCGAAGATTTCGACCCTGAATACGGCATCCTCGACATGACTGGTTCCACCTATGAAGCTCCAGTTATCGATGGCGTGGCGCACACCTGGGACGAATACTATCAAATCTATAATGAGAAAGTCGCCGCGATGAACGAGCTCCTCGATGAAGCCGACCAACTAGAGGAAGTCGAGCCTTGGGGCGTGCGCAATCTCACCTATATGTTTGAAGGCACCATCGAATATGATGGTATCGCCGAACCATATGGGGATATGCCTGAAACCAACCCCTATCTCTGCTACACCGATGAGATTGAAGAAATCGAAGTCGAAGAGAACAAGCTCGTTGAATGTGGCAGGCAGTTCTATGCCCAATATCCCGATCACACGATGATTCCAAAACTTGCCGTTATGTCTGACTATGGTCCAAATAACGAATTTGTCTTAGCCATGTGGCAAAACGTCAAATCCAACAACCTCCCGTTAGCGGGTGTGGTGGTGTTCGCCATCATCCTCGTTGCCGGGGCTGCGGGCATCATCGCGATGGTGGCCACCAAGCATTACTACCATCGTTTCAAGATCAAACGCAGGAAAGAACAAGCCGCCAAATTGCAGCAACCCAAATAACCATTAAGCTCACCTTCGGGTGGGCTTTTTAAATGGGTTTTGCAAGGTTTTTGAAGTTTTAAATGCTGCAAAACGCCTT
>ONWJ01000112.1 GCA_900321535.1 uncultured Erysipelotrichaceae bacterium | reverse complement strand
TGTTATTTGGTGGACCTTGTCGGGATCGAACCGATGACCTCCTCCATGCCATGGAGGCGCTCTCCCAGCTGAGCTAAAGGCCCACAGTACTGCGTCTTCTTTTGACGCGTGGATTAGAATAGTCTTCCAAGGCTTCTTTGTCAACGATTAATTTAACAGTAGAAAATCCCGTTTCTTGTGATATATTACGTAGGCTTAACGAGGCGAAACTATGAAAGTCATGCTTTATGTCGTTCTTGATCATGTTGCTGAAACCGAGCAACTTCTTCGAGATCTATCCAAAAAAGGATATAACGGTACGGTTATCCCCACTACCGGATTGCATCACGTCCTGCCAAAATTCTCTGATGGGTCAGGCGCAATCTCTTTAGCGATGATGGTTGATGATCTGCCTGAAGGAAACATCACCTTATTTATGATCATCGATGATGAATCAGTCGAGAACGTGAAAGCGCAAATCCGCGAAGCCACTCATAATTTCACCTACGTAAAAGGCGGAATGTTCGTGCTTCCACTTATTTCCGCGGAAGGCTCCTTCGAATCCAAATAAAACTAAAAAACCTCGCAAATCCCTGATGAATGGAACTGCGAGGTTTTTCTTATCTCGTCCAAAGTGCTTGAATTCTAACGGCTATGACGTAGTAGATTGGGATGGTGATGAACAAGAACCAATAGACGCCCCAGCCATTGAATCCGAAGTGGGTTCCGAAGAAGCCAAGGGTGCAATATAAAGCCACGACGAAGATCGGATAAGCAAACTCAGTGAGGCGCTTATGCATGATCACTGGAACAATAGAAGAAATCCAGATCGCGTCAAGGAGCAACGTCCAACCCCATTTCCAGCCCATGTTATCATTCGTCCATAGATTGCCGACGATGATGTAAGCAACAAGTGCGATAGGGAAGAGTAAGCTCGTAGCAATCAAAGAACGCTTTTCGCTCTTCGAGAGGGGTCTGCGATGAGGAATATCCTCATCAATGTCATCCTCGTCTTCCATTTGCTCATCTTCATCCACCACTTCGCCTTCGGTTTCTTCTGCCTCTTGTTCCTCTACCTTTTGTTCTTCTTTTTCTTTCACTTCATGAACAATGTCATCAAGAGGTTGATCGGTTCTAAGCAGTTCATCCAAAGAGACACCATATAATTTAGCTAAGCAAATAAGGTTATCAGTATCTGGAGAAGCCTCTGCTCGTTCCCACTTGCTGACGGCTTGACGGGATAGCCCTAATTTCTCGGCTAGTTCTTCTTGGCTAAGTCCATTTTTCTTTCTTAATTCAACCAATCGGTTAGCAATCTCTATATTCATGATTCGTCCTCCTTTTTCGGACACCCATATCTTGGGGAAAATGGTCCGGTTGCGGAAGAAAGTCTAGTTTTCAATTCCGCAACTATCGGTTGCAACGCCACAATTTTAGCGCATTTTAATGACCTTTTGGGTTAGCAATAGTAAAATTTCGGCATGAAAGATCGCACTGCTATTCTTCTAGATTGCTTCGGCCTATTCGTTGACGATGGTTTCGTCCTTTATTTTGATAGACATTATGAACCTGAGGAATCCAAACGTTTGAAGGCTCATTTTTGCGATGGAGCAGACATCGGAACTAACGAAGGCCTCTACCCTGTCGTTAGAATGATGGGAGAAGAGCTGCAACTTGATCCAAAAGCCATTCATGACGAAATCATTTCATGTTCCGTCGTTCATCCAGAGATGATTGCCTTAGCCAATAAGCTCCGTCAGAAGCATTATGTTGCCTTATTGTCTAATTGCATGGGCACAATGCTAGAGGAAATATTTGAAGGCTATCCATTCGATGATTGCTTCGATGCCCAATATCGGAGCTACCAAGTCGGCATGTCAAAACCTCATCCTGAGATTTATGAATATGTGTTGAAACAACTTAGCGGCTATGACCGCATCCTGTTCCTAGACGATAATCCAATCAATGTAGATGCGGCAAAGCAAGCCGGAATAGAAGCCTATTTGTTTACTAGCGTCACCGAAGCGGAAAACCTTCTCCATCAACTTAATCTTCTCTAATAACAAAAAACGCTGCAAAACAGCGTTCTTTTTGTAATTTGGCCCACCCGAGCCGATTCGAACGGCTGACCCCTTCCTTAGGAGGGAAGTGCTCTATCCAGCTGAGCTACGGGCGGAAGCCTGCACATTTTAGTCCAACTTGCCTTCAAAAGAAAGGCTTTTGAAGTGCTGGGACTATTCTTCAATGACCACGAAACCTTTTGGCCAAACTTCTTCTCCAGCGTAACGATTGCTTAGGATTTCTTTGCCTGCTACGCGCACGCCATGTTCATTCATATTGCAATAGAGTTTCAAAGTTTTCCCGTCGTATTTTCGGGCGATCATCAATAAGCCATCTTGCTCTTTGATTTCAATATCCCCTGCTTTTAAAACCGGTAGCTTTCTTAAGCGAATCAATTCTTTGAACAAACTATGACGGTAGGACTGGAATTGCTTGGAATCCCACTGCATGCCACGTCGGTTGTCTGGATCTTCCGCACCTTGCATGAAAATCTCTTCGCCATAATAGATCATTGGATGTCCCCAATAGAACATCATCATCGCATATCCAATCAGACTTAAATCCGCGTCACCACCACACAAGGTCAGGAAACGTCTTACATCATGGCTCGCCAAGATATTGAGCATCATCTTGCTATAACCATCTTTATAACGCATCAATAAACCATCTAATGCGTCCGCGGTATCTTTCGCGTCGCGGATGCGGAGCACATAGCCCGAGGTAACGCCTAAGAAAGGATAATTCATGACACTGTCGAGTTGATTAACGCCAAGATAAGATTCGCTATTGAGCCAATTCTCACCCACCAAAAGAACTTCGGGGTCAATTTCCTTCAAAGCGATTTTTAGCCTCACCCAGAAATCATGGCTAACACCTTCAGAGACATCTAAGCGGAAGCCATCTACCCCAAAGTCTTTCATCCAATAGGAAGCAACCTCAATCAGATAGGATTGCACTTCTTTGTTGTTCGTATTAAGTTTTGGCATTCCGGCAAACGTACCGAAGCAACGATAATTCAGTGGGGTTCTGCGTGGCTTATCGCCATCGATGAAAAACCAGGAATGGTATTTGGATTGTCTGCCGTTAAGAATTACATCTTTGAAAAAGGGGTGCCCGTTGGCGCAGTGGTTGAAAACCATATCCATCATCACTTTCATGCCACGTCGATGGGCTTCCTCTACTAGACGATGGAATACTTCCTTCCCACCAAAACCCGCATCGACATCGAAATAATCCAACACATCATATTTATGGTTGGAAATAGACGGATGCACTGGGGTGAGATAAATCACTTCGATTCCGAGATCATCCAAATAATCCAATTTATCAATGGCGCCTTGGAGGTCACCACCTAGAAACGCGCGATATTTATGGGCTAAGGAAGTCTCGTTCCAAGGCGTATTCACATAAGATTTTGGGCCTAGTCCATTGTTAAAACGCTCTGGAAAGATTTGATAGAACACCTTCCCCTGCCAACTTGGTTTTTCAACGACAAAATCGTTCTTATTCTCGCCCACAAATTGGAAGGCAGAGATAAAGCCAAGATCAAACTTATAGGTATCCGTTAGACCAGATTCCGAGAAGTAACAGCTCCGATTCTCCCCATCGACAAGGAACACGTACATAAGCCTTGCCGGGAAAACATCTAAGACAATTTCATAGTAATGATATCCCGCATCGGTATGACGTAAGGCCATATCCGCATAACGATGGCTTCTAGCAAAACTCATCGGGTCACCAAAAACAACCTGCACGCGATGAAGAGAAACGCTTCTTGCTACCGCTAAGCGCAGCAAAACATGATGCTCATCCAGAGAAAAGCAGAATCGTGAGTCGCTTTGATGACGGAATGAGGCAATTTCCATAACGCTTTGTTTAATTATCAGCCAACTTGTTTAATTGACAATGAAATACGCTTTTTAGCGGTATCCACGCCGATGACTTTGACTTTCACGATATCCCCGATCGCATACATTGAGGAGATGTCGCGGACGAACTTATTCGCGACTTCGGAAATATGAACAAGGCCGTCAACATGGACATTGATATCAACGAACATGCCGAAGTCCATGATGTTACGGACGGTGCCTTGCAAAATCATGCCGACTTTTAGGTCTTCGATCGAGCGCGCTTCTTCGTTTAGCTCAGCGACTTTCGCATCTTCGCGGATATCTCTTCCAGGACGAATGATCTCCGCTAAGATATCGTCTAAAGTCGGTTCGCCTAAAGACGGATGGGTCTTAAGGAATGCGGCCTTATTGAAGGAGGCAAGTTTATCCGTCTTCTCTTCTACGGAATCGCGAAGAATATCGATGTGGGTAGAAGACAGAATCTCTTTCGCCACTTCATAGGATTCTGGGTGGATACCCGTCGTGTCTAATGGCTCATCTCCATCATAGATTCGCAAGAAGCCTGCGCACTGCGAGAATGCTTTTGGACCAAGTTTTGCAACCTTTTTGAGATTTTCGCGGTTTTTGAAGCGACCGTTTTCCTTCAAATAATCATGAATGTTTTTGGCTAAAGTTGGGGTGATGCCAGAGATGTATTCAAGAATAGATACGGAGGCTGTGTTCAAATCCGCGCCGACCGCGTTGACGCAGTCTTCGACCACAGCATGAAGCGAGGTCTCTAACTTCTTTTGGTTCATGTCATGCTGGTATTGCCCAACCCCGATGGATTTCGGGTCTATTTTGACCAGTTCATTTAACGGATCTTGAAGACGTCTTGCCAAAGAGATCGCGCTGCGCTTTTCTACCGGGAGTTCAGGGAATTCTTTTTCCGCCAAAGCAGAGGCACTATATACAGAAGCTCCCGATTCACTGACAATCGCGATTTTGATTGGAAGACCTTTGTCTTTGATGATGCCGCGGAGCACCACTTCGCTTTCTCTAGAAGCGGTCCCATTGCCTAATGCGATATAGTCTGGTTTCAGTCTCATTAAAACGGAGGCGAGCTTTGCTTTCTCTCGCTCAATGGAATCATGGTCACCACGCGTGACGAAACTGACGCCGACTTCTTCATAAAGGCCATTTACATTAACCATCGCCCATTTGCACCCCGTTCGAATGCCAGGGTCAAACCCAAAAACGCGTTTTCCCTTTAAAGGAGGATAAAGAAGGAGCGAACGAGTATTGGCCTTGAAGACCTCAAGGGATTTATCCTCCGCCACTTCGAATTTATCGTTCCAGATTTCGGTTTCCAGCGAAGGCATGATCAAACGCTTTAAAGCATCATCTATGATGTCTTTCACCACTTCCTGGAAATCGTTCTTAGAGAGGTATTTGTATCCGATGTGAGAAGCGATTGGTTCTAAGTCATATTCAAATGATACTTTTAAGCATTTCTCTTTCTCGCCGCGATTGATGGCTAATAAGCGATGCGGAGGAAGTGTCTTGATGCTTTCTTTGTACGAAGCATAGTTCGCATACGTATCCTTCTCATCTTTGGCGATTTCCTTTGAGCAAAGGAATCCATGATGAAACACATATCGTTTTCCAAACTCGCGATATTCTGCTTCATCGGAGATTTCTTCTGCGATGATATCCTTCGCACCTTGGATAGCCTCTTCTACATTGTTAACGCCCTTTTCAGGATTGACGAATTCCTCGGCTTTCACTTCTAAAGGAAGGATGGCCTTTCCTTTTTTAATGTATTCAGCAAGTTCATCGAGCCCTTTTTCTTTGGCGATGCTAGCCCTGGTTTTTCTTTTGGGTTTATAAGGACGATAGAGGTTTTCAAGTTCGCTTAATGTAGCAGCGTTTTCTATCGCCTGCTTCAGTTCTTCGGTTAGCTTCCCCTGCTCTTCGATGGAAGCGAGGACGGTGTCCATTCGTTCTTGGAGATTCCTCAAGTAAGCAAGCCGCTCCTCAAGTTTGCGGAGATCGGTATCCGTTAGATTGCCGGTTACTTCTTTACGGTATCGAGCAATAAACGGAACGGTGTTGCCATCATCTAGCAATGCGACGGCGGCAGAAACAGAAGACTCTTTGAGATTCAATTGAGCCGAAAGTGTAGCGATAATATTCATGTGAAAAATTATCTTCCTCCTAGAGGAAAGATGGAAGAGTAAGACCGCTTTGAAAAAGAAAGAATTTTCAAAAAGCCTGCAAAACCCAGATATATTGTTGAACTGATGAGAAATGCTCGGTAGTTCAATTCACCAAAAGAAGGTGTAGTTACACAAACTCACTTATCAAGAATTGCACAAAAGTCTCTATCCGTATTATGTCGTGATTCAATCCATTCGCGAACAAGAAAAATAAATAAGGACTTTAAATACCTTATAGCGAAAACCCTAGGCTTACATCAACAGGTCGTACTTGAAACAGTTTCATCTCAACAAATGTTCTATTCGTTACTTTTGATCTCCGCTATTCGTAGGCTAGTTGATATTGTTTTCAAACAATTCTTTCAATTCATATATATCTCTATTTACAACTTCGTAAACAGTTGTGTAGTCTGTTTTGCCATATTCATGGACCAACCCATTTCGAAAACCGATAATATCACCCCAAGGAATGGAAGAGTGTTCTCGTTGGAATTCAGGCGAAAGGTGTTTTATTTGTTCAATCATCTGCTCTAATCTAAATATTGTTGCATCAATATTTCTGCCGTCACTCATGAACTCTTCGTATGAAAGGCCTTTTGTGTATCTAATAATTATTTCAATTTC
>ONWJ01000125.1 GCA_900321535.1 uncultured Erysipelotrichaceae bacterium | reverse complement strand
TGAACTCTGATTGCTTTTTTCTCCATTGCTAGAGGTCTTTGAAACATCAACGGTGCAGGAAGCTAGTAATGCGGTTAAGGATAATGTGGCAAGAAAAGATTTTTTCATGGTTCAAATTATAGCATCCGCGTTAAAAGTTTGATGGTTTCTTTAAAAAGAAAAGCCAGGAACGAGCCTGGCTTAAGAAGTAAGAATTATTGGATCAATTCAGAAGCAGGAATCCGCTTCGCATCTTTCATCACTCCATAATGGAAGGATAACGAAGCAAGATAATGTCGCGCTTCTTTGGACGTGACATCGCTTACGACGACATTCAAGCCAAGCTCGCGAACGCTAGAGAGACCAGCAAGATACGCTTCCTTCTTCGCCCCATAAGCATACGGAGCTGGGACATTGACATATAAGTAGCCCTTCAGTTGATCGACGTTAAGGTCGGCTTTATATGATCCTAAACCAAGGCGATAACCAAGGCGCTTGCATTGGCTTGCGAATTCATGGAACGCTTCTTCCTTAGCGTCTTCTTCTTCGACCTGGAAGATCAGACACTTGCGGTCCAATTTATCGCGGGCAAATAGTTCATCCACCTGCTTTAAGAACTCGTGTTTGAAGCAGCTCTTATGGATTCTTAGAATCACACCGCGAGGACCATTTTGAGGGGCTTTTGCAAGGTATTTCACGATATTGCGTACCATCGCAACGCGCATTTCGCTGCCTTTTTCAATGGATTCAGCCATATCGACGACGCGTTCTTCTTCGATGATTTGATCATCTTCGTCACGCAAGGCAGAGACTGCCTCAAGATAAGCGATACGATTGCCTGCAAGCTCTTCAACCGCTTTGTATTCCACCGGCAGCACACCTGCGCGTAAAGCTTCTTCGAGTTTGACTTTGGCGTAGTAGTTATGGTCGACCATGCGGCCTTCTGGATGGTTCACCTCGAATAGTTTGCCCCTGCTGCTTGCGTTGGCTTTGCCATAAAGCACGCGGAAGAGAGAATCCAAAGTGAAGGTATCAAAGGCTTCAAGAGGATAGGAGACAAGAACGAAGTCCAAATAGAGTTCAATGTGCTTATCGCGGAATGGAATTCTCGCGGTAAGAACCTTTGAGACGTTCTCGGCTAAATCGATGGCTTCTTTCTTGCTTGCAAATGGAAGCAGATAAGCAAAGCCATCATCGCCATTGCGGTAGACGCCTCTTGCTAAGCGGGCGGAAATCAATGCCTGCGAAGCAAGTTTGATGATTTCATCGGTCGATGATAGACGAAGACCGCCGCGAAGCGAATCGGCGTTGCGGATACGGAATCCAAGGACCTGGCCTTGATTCTCTTTCAAAAGAATCTCGTTTTGTAGGTCTTCGTGAAGAGACGCATCAGAAAGCAATCCCGTAAGTTCATCTAAGCGAGAGGAAGTGAAGTCGGCTTGATGCGGAGAGAGCACCATGACGGTTTCGTTTTCACCAGGAAGAGCGCGGAAAGCGAAGACACCGCTAGAAAGGGTCGGCATGACTTTCTCTACGCCAACGCGGAACAACGGGCAATCTTTGCATGGCTTCTTCAATCCGAACAACGCTTCATAGCAAGGCATACCGACTTTGGCGTTCGGGATAGCTCTAGAAAGATTCGGCGAAATATAGGACAAAGAATAGGAATCACTTTGAATCGCATAAGCATAATGCTCAAAGCTACCGAGCATCGCATCGATACGGGCGTTGCGAATACTGGAGGATTTGATTGCGGTCAACGCATAGAGATAACGTTCTGCGAATGAGAAGTAGCGTTGTACATCATAGTTCAGAACAAGGTCATTGTTCGCAGAGCCTAGCAACAGTAATCCAACGCGATGATGGTCGATTTCAATCGCCATCGCAGCCACAGAATGCATGCCTAGATTTTCAAGTCGAGCCTTCATGGATTCCGGCAAATATACGGTTTTCGCCGCAGAAACCGCTCCTTTTTCGCGAATCGACCATTCATAGATCGGTCCTAATGTGCCTTCTGGAACAAGGCCGTCTTTCATCAAAGAAGCAAATCCAGAGGCTTCTCCTTTTGAGGCTTCTTCTTCGATCAAGAAACCGCCACGGGCTTCGTCGAAGGAGAAGACATCAATGACATCGACGCCTAAAGAAGACATCGCGACATCGCTAAATTCCTTGAATGCTTTGGACGCTTCTGCTCGGGTAATGGGTTTGGCTAATTTGCTATTCAGCAACTTACCCGCCAAGATAATCGATACGCTTTCCGCGGCTTTATAGCCCACCAAAGGAACTTCGGTTTCGCCTTTTGATTGTTCCATCGGAGAAGCGACAATCGTTGCCTTCAAGGCTGCGCTTGTCATGTTACGAGGGCTCAGTTCAGGATAGAAGGCGATGCCAGCTTTGACATTAATATGGTTCTCTTCTTCGGAATAAGAATATAACTGCACTACTTTACGGGCCTTCCCCATCATTTCCTCTTGCGAGCCGAGGTAAGGAACGAAAACAGCGATACCGTTATCACGTTTTCCATAATAGGCCTGCTCTCCGAAGTGGCCTTTTGCCATGGTAAGCAACGCTTCCACTGGGCCTTTGGTTTTGATGGGAAGAGGTGCGACAAGCTCAAAATAGACAAGTCCTGCTAACGATGTGATTTTCTCTTTCAAGGTGTTTAGCACCACATCATCAAATTGATCTTCCTCATAAACTCCATAAGGAAGTTCTTGGTCTTTGGAAAGATGCGCTTTATTGACTTCATGACGGATGCGTTTGTAGAAGACACCTTGCTCTTGGATGAGTTTTCTCTCTCCAGAAGCGACTAGGTGAAGGTCACGGTAAAGGTCGTTCTCTTCTCTATTTTTAGCTCGATAAGAAACAGAGATTGCAATGATCAAAGCAACAAAGCCTAAGAAGGCGAGTCCTGAACCAGAAATACCAACATAAAGCATGATCTCTTTGATATCAGGGATGAATAAGGACGTGCAAAGGCCATTTACGGCAACAAATGCAGCGATGCCAGTGATCCAAGCCGCCACCAAGATAAAGGTGCGATAAGGGTTCTTTTTCATGCTGGAAGCCCTCCTTCTTTGATGATTGCGACCAGAAGTTTTGCCACATTGACATTGGATTCTAGTGAGATGCGCCTTTCTCTCATGAGCCCGTCTTCCCCTTCTTGAGGGACATAGGTCACCGCACGAAGCGGAAGGTATGGGATTTTCTCGTTCGCGCAGGCAATCGCACTGCCAGCGGAAACGCAATCATAGGCAATCAAGCGGCCCATGCTCGCATATCTTCTTAGAATCAACGAGGAGAATTCCTCCTGATCGATGATTTTCTTCTCGCCGGAAAGGATATCGCCGCGGCTGACGGTAATATCATGGATCTTCAATCCGATTTCTTCAGCGATACGAGCCAATTGGATATCGGTGTAGAAATATTCTTTAAAGCCTGGGATTGTTCCATAGGCTAAACCATAGGCATCGAAATTGACGCCATGGAGATAAACACGGTTACCAATGACGATGTCACCAACATGGAGCAATGGAGATAAGCTAGACGCTTCCCCGATAGAGAAGACTGCGCGAGGATGATAGAGAAGGATTGCTTTTAAGGTGGAGGTCAAAGAAAGATAGTTGGAGGTTCCGCCGGTGATGGCAACGACTTCCTCGTCGCCGATTTTCCCTTTCATCGATGGAAGATCCAAGGTAAGGGAAGGGATCGCGTCCACTTCGCTTAGCAATGAACGCAAGCCAAGCAAGCTGTCATATGTTTCGCCTACGACTAAAATCATGCTTCTTCCTCCTTCTGCTTTGTTTCAGGAACGGCTTCTCTTACATAATAGGAAGCATCATCTCCTTGTCGCCCTGCTTGCACAAAGATATGCGCACCAATAGAACGAGCTACTTGAAGCAATGCATCCAACTGCTCTTTTGGGGCACCTTGACGGGTGTTCTCGGTTTTGAACATCATGACTTCAGGAGCGAACTTTGAAAGCTCAAGCACGTTCTCTCCGCCATATTCATAAATGCCAATGCCAAAGCCGAGCGCTTTGCAATGACGCGCGAATTCTTTCGCGCTTGTATCGAAAGCATTTAGGGCGTTGATCAACAAAACGATGCGCTTGTATTCCAATCCTTTTTCCTGCATTTTGCTGGTTAAATATGGCAAAAACCCTGCAGAAACCAAAGATTCTTGTCCGATGCGGACGAAAACGCGGGTTTCAGGATGCTCTAATAAATAATCAAAAACGTGCTCAAAACTGCGTTGATCCAGTTGATAACGAAGGTGGTAAAGCTCAACGCGATGGAACAAGTCTTTTCCATGGATATCGCCGCGTAACGGGTCATACAAAGACGGGCGAACCAAAGCGACACGTTCCTCGTCGTGGACGTATTCATCCATGACATAAGTGAGTCTCCCCATCTCCTCTTCTTGGTCTAATTGGAAAGGCGCGCGGCTTTCTTCGCTTTGCTTATCGTAACGAACCAACGATAACGATTCGCGGATGGAAGAATCCTTCAACGTTGCATTGAGTGCTTCTTCGGCGCGAGAAAGAATATCTTCACCGACATCAGAATAGCCAAGCAATAAAGTGAATGGAGGAACCGAAGTATCCTCAAGCATTTTGTTTTGAACGGTCTTCATGGCTTCTAAGAAGGAATTCTCTTTATCGACGATGAAGAGGAAATCGCCATTACGGGTATAACCAATGGAAGCGATTTTGCTGATTTGCTCTTCTAACGCTTGGGTTAAGGCGAATTGGATGGTTTTCTCGGCCAATTCATCATAGCCGTTATGCTTAACGTGCAAGGCATACACCGGTGCGATTTCTTTGCGGTGTTTTCTTAAGAATTCTTCTTCCTCATCGAAGGAGACATCTTGCCCAAAGAGGGCATTTTCATTCATGATGCGGTTTAAAATATTAGCGCGATATTGGACAAGAAGCGGCAAAGCGAGGCAAAGCGCGGCAAGAACGATAAGACAAAGTAACCCAGCGAAAGTGAGCCACTTTTCCTGAGTGGTCAAATTCAACGCAAGCAACGCCACCCCGATGCCTAGCAATACGCCAAGCAAGCCGGTGAGGCAAAGCAAGAGAACGTGAATCGCTTTGATTTTCTTTCTCATTTTCCGCTTCCTTTCTTTTGTTTTTTGCGCGCTAACTTTTTGGCAAGCTCGAGCTCTTCTTCCATTTTGAGGCGGTATTCGCGCTTGAATTCCTCTTTTTGACGGAAGGTTTCAGCCGCTACTTCATCATTAGGATCGACTCCTGCTTCCACCATCGCTTTTAAGATTTCGGCTTCTTCCTCTTTCTCTTTTCGCTTGGCGGTGCGATAGACATCGATGATCGACATACCAGCGAGAACAACTAGAGGCACGATGATCGCGGTAGGAAGTAGCCATGCGGTCTTCCCCGCGCTTGCGGCGGCATCAGGAGAGGTGAGGGTTAAGAAGGTGCCAAGGGCTTTGGAATGGAACACTTCTTTGCCAACGAGGTCATCCTGCGTCCATTTTTCGGTGCGATAAGCGCCTTTTTTATGAGCGATGGGATTATCGCCCATGGTGACGAAATGCCATTTCTTATCGGTTTCGTCATAGGTCTTCTCTACCAGACGATGGGTATCCACGTTACGGATATCCTTATAGTAGAAAGTCACGATATCGCCGTCTTTTTGATAATCCCCGGTCGGCTTACCTTGTTCATCAAGGATCGGGGTGGAGCAACGCAGCTCATCATAGCTGCGCACTTGCTGGATGATGATGCCAGTCCCTGGAGCTAAGCAATCAGGGTTATCGGGGTCATCCATCGAATCGGTAGACACATACAAGAAAGAGGAGCCAAACACCATTGGGACCCCATGGTTTCTAGGCTTGGTGACGATCATCGAGATCTGCACGTAGACTAGAAATGCGATCAATGCGATCAGAAGTCCATCGATCGTATAGGAAATCCATTTCTTGGACTTCTTCTCTTTCTCTTCCATGGTCTAGCCTTCTAGGATGCGCCGCTTGGCGGCTTGATAAGCTTCTTCCTCTTCTTGAAGCTTCCTCGCTTTTTCTTTTTGCAGCCGTTGCTGCTCTTCTAAAGCGCGCTTTTCTTCCTCTTCTTGGCGTTTTTTCGCTCTTTCCGAGGATTCAGCGACTCGCTTATCTTCTTCTTCATCGCGGCTCACCGCTTCTTCATAAGCGCGTTGGTCTTTGGTGCGTTGAATCTTCTTTTTGGAGAGGGTCGAGGCTTTTTCCTGCACCGAAAGATGAGCGCCTTGACGCTCGATTTTGGCTTTGCGTTGCTGCTCATCAAGGACATCGAAAACCGATGGGTGCTCGGCGGCGTCCGGATAAGCATCATAGACGAATTTGCCGTCATCATAAGAAAGCTGATCGAGGGTGAAAAGAACCTGAGGGGTCAATCGTTTCGATTGGGTATTCTTGATTTCGGCTTTGTCTAGATGCCTGCTATGCAAGGTTAAAATGGCGTTGCCAATGAGCTGATAGATATTCTTCAAATATTCTTCTGAGAAATCAGCGGTTGTTTCTTTGACGTCATAAGAAACACCTAAGGATTCATATTGATCGATGAATTCCCATAGTTCATAGGCGGCATGATAATCGGGATGCTTTAAAAGCATGTTGGTCATATGGACTGGGGAAGTGACGTCTTTGGCCCCTTTCATCTGGGTCATGAAGGAGGAATGAAGGAAATCAGAGCAAAGAGAACGATAACCCTCTAAACGGTTGAGAAGGCGGTCGTTTTTCTCAGAGTTCCCAGCATCCGCGGATGGGATCGAGGCTTTTAGGCGCATCGTGAGGTTATAATCAACGCCGCCGAGCTTGGTTTTGCTTTTGATGAATAATTCATCCGAGTCGAGGGTCTCACCATGCTCTTCGATGTATTTATAACGCTGCTCGATAAATGAGAGGCAACGCTTGATCAAAGTCATGACGAAGCGGTTCTCGTAAATCGCGGTGTTGGTCTCGGAATGGATGGTCAAGATCTTATCGGGAATGACCTCGCCGTTATCTTGAACGGTGCGAAGATATTGGCTATGGGTCGCGAAATGACGGATGGAGACGACCGAGACTTTCTTGGCTTTCTCGACGCTTTCGATTTCGGTCATTTCTTTGATGAAGGTGCGCGGGTTGGCCAAAATCTTGCCTACCGCGGTAAGGCCGACTTCTAAAGCGTCAAGGAAAGAGGCGTCGAAGGCTTTGACTTCCACGCGCCCTACTTGACGAAGTTCGGTATCGGATTCTTCTTGGATTTTCCTAGAAAGATCGGTCAACGCTTTGTTTTTCTCAAATACCTCGGGACGGGCGGCGTCGAAAACGCGCACCGCTTTTTGGAGCGAGCTTTCACTCAAATCCAAAGAGGGTTCTGAAACGTCTTCGATGGGTTCTACTTTAAGCCCAGGTATTTCGGTTTGTTTATTCTCTGCCATATTGGATTACTTCGTCATCTTGAGGAATAACGCGATTTTGGCTCTAGAAAGTGGGAATTCGGTCTCGCCGAAGAGCTCGGTGAGCTTTTCATTGAGGGCGTTGAGTTCGTCTTTCATATAGCCGACATTGAGGACTTCGAATTTCTTTAAAATCTTGGATTTGAAGCAGAAATCCAAAGCGTCGAGCTCGGTGCCGCCGCAAGCGACATAGCAAGGGACGAAGGATTGGAGTTGCTTCATGATACGGTTACCGAAGGCAAGGCGGAAATGCTCGATGACGAAATCATCAAGCACGCCGAATTTATCCAAGACATCCTGAGACATCGGATGGTCTTTCTTGGCTTGCTCGAATAATCCAACGAGATATTCGGCTTGGATTGGGAGGGCTTCCGTATATGGGGCTTCAAATGGTTTGCCTTTGTTTTCGAAGAACAATGACATCGCACGGTCATAAACCTTATCGGTGATGGTGAAGGTGGAGTCGTCGTTATTCGCGGTACCGATGAACCAGATGTTTTGAGGAATCAAAAGTTTGCCTTTTATCAGATGTTTCGGGTCATCTTCTTTTGGTCCGGCGATGACATCGACCAGCCATTCGTCGGCTTTTGGCATTTCCATGATGGAAAGGAATTCGGCGAAATAATACTCGATACGGGCGAGGTTCATTTCATCGAGGACGATGATGGAAGGATCATCGCGATAGGTTGCTTCATAAACGGCAGAAAGGAATGGGGTTTCGGTGAATTTCTTGGTGAAGTCGTTGTAGTAGCCAAGCAATTCGGAGCGGTCACGCCAGTTGGGTTGAACGGCGCAGATGGAGGCGCTGTGCTTGAAGAAACGGCCCATGCAATAAGGAAGGGAGGTTTTACCGGTGCCGGAGATACCTTCCAAAATGATGAGACGGCCGGTGCCCATGGAGGCGAAGAAGGCGCGGACCGTGTCGATGGTGTAATACAGTTTCATCTGCGAGCAAGCGAAATTGCGGAAGCGTTCGCAGATGGCGGAAAGATCTAGATTTGCTGAATCCTCTGGGGTTTTGACTTTGAAGTCGCCCTCAGCATAGTCGGCATCGATGATCGGGAGACGGGTGAAGCGGGATCCGGAATCGTCTTCTTCTCCCGGGCGCTTGTTGTTAAGCCCGCCTTTTTCGCCGATGGCCCCGTTTAAGGCGGCGAGGCGATCGTTTTCGCG
>ONWJ01000017.1 GCA_900321535.1 uncultured Erysipelotrichaceae bacterium | reverse complement strand
GCCGCTAGCAATCGAGGCTTCGCTTTCGATGACGAATAAGCCAATCTCAGAAGTATTTTTAACGTGGGTTCCACCGCAGAATTCCTTCGAATAATCTCCGAAGGTGACGACTCTTACGGTGTCGCCGTATTTCTCCGAGAATTCCATCTCAGCCCCGAGTTTCTTGGCTTCTTCAATCGGCAAGACTAAGGTCTTTTCTTCGATGGATTCTACGATTTTCTGGTTGACCTTGGCTTCGATTTGAGCCAATTCACCAGCGCTTAATTTATTTAAGGATGGGAAGTCGAAACGGAGATAATCTTCGTTGACGAAGCTGCCTTTCTGCTCGACGTGGGTGCCAAGGACTTCGCATAATGCAGCGTGAAGCAAGTGGGTCGCGGAGTGGTTTCTGGCGGTGAGCTCACGCTTAAGACCATCGATTTCTAGATCGAGGACATCCCCGACTTTGATGGAACCAAATTCCACCTCAACATGATGGAGATTTTGCTTGGCTGGCGCTTTAGACATGCCGACGACGCGGGCTTTGACTTCTTTCCCAGTGATGACGCCGGCATCAGATACCTGACCGCCAGAGATCGCATAGAACACGGTTTGGTCGAAAGCGACTTCACCGGATTCATCGATGCTATCGACTTTCTCGCCGTCTTTGAATACGCCGATGACTTTGGCTTGGATATGGTGTCCATCATAAAGGAAGGTGGATGGGGTATCGAATTTCAGCAAATCAGCGGATTGCTTTTTGAAGGATTCCACTTCTCCGCGGGCGGCTCTTGCTCTTTCTTTTTGTTCCTTCATGCAGGCAGCAAATCCTTCTTCATCCACTTCAACCCCGTTTTCAAGGCAGATTTCCTTGGTGAGGTCGAAGGGGAAACCAAAGGTATCATAGAGCAAGAAGGCATCTTTTCCTTCGAGTTTTGTTTTGCCTTCTAAGGTCTTGCGAAGCAATTCCTCGCCGGCATTCAGCGTCTTCAAGAAGCGCTCTTCCTCGGCTTTGACCAAGGTTTTGACGAATTCGACTTTCTCTAAGACGTTAGGATAGAATTCGCCGTATTCTTTGGCGACGACATCCATCAAACGATACATGAAAGCGCCTTGGATGCCGAGCTTCTTGCCATATCTCATGGCGCGGCGGATGATCCTTCTTAAAACATAGCCACGTCCTTCATTGGAGAAATAGGCTCCATCAGAAAGGGCAAAGGCAAGGCAACGGGCATGGTCAGCGATGACGCGGTAGCTCATTTTGGCCGAGCCTTCATATGGCACATCACATAAGGCTTTGGTCGCATCGATGATTGGAGAGAACAAATCGGTCTCGAAGTTTGTCTCCGTGCCCTGAAGGACACAGGCGATGCGTTCTAAGCCAGAGCCGGTATCGATGTTTTTGGAAGGAAGTTCTTTGTATTCTTCTCTCTTTTTGCCAGCAACCGAGTTAAACTGCGAGAAAACGATGTTCCAGATTTCGATGTAACGGTCGTTTTCCATGTCCTCGCGGAGCATCTTATCGCCTAGATGATCAGGGTCATAGGCTTCCCCGCGATCGACGAACATTTTGGTGTCTGGTCCGCAAGGTCCTTCGCCGATTTCCCAGAAGTTGCCTTCCAATGGGATCAAATGAGATTCTGGGACACCGCACTTCTTCCATAATTCGAAAGTAGCGACATCCATTGGATTGTAAGTGAAATAAAGTTTTTCGATTGGGATGCCGAAACCGACGTTTTCATCGGTTAAGATCTCATAAGCCCATGGGATGACTTCATTGCGGAAATAATCGCCGATGGAGAAGTTCCCAAGCATTTCAAAGAATGTATGGTGACGCGCGGTATGGCCAACGTTTTCGATGTCGTTGGTGCGGATGGATTTCTGCACGTTGACGATTCTGCGGCTTGGCGGGATCTCCGAGCCATCGAAATATTTCTTTAATCCGGTGACGCCGGCGTTGACCCAAAGCAAGGAGGGGTCATCATAAGGGATGAGAGAAACCCCTGGAATATACTTATGGCCTTTGGATTCAAAGAACCTGATCCAGCGATTTCTGATTTCTTTTCCGGTGAGAGGTTTCATGGTTTTCTCCTTCTTACAAAAATAAAACACCTTTTTGTTCGAAGGAACGCATTGCTGCGCGGTACCATCCTTCTTCACCAAGCGGTGCACTTGATTGGCCTTCTTATCGCGAAGTCACGGCGGCATTACCCGCATAAGGGGGAGTGGCAAGTTCCCGATATGGCAATCATACCCTTCTTCTTAAGAAGAGGGTAGATGGTATTTCTTAAAAGACTAAATCAGCGTTGGCACAAGGAAGCAATAATCAATGCGATCGACGCTAGGAGCGCAAGACCATAGAGAATGAAGAAAATGATGGGGACGCGTTTCTCCGAATCGGTGAAGGACACGTATTTACGATTGTTAAGCTTATCCGACATCGCTTCCCACTCTTTGTCGTAAAGCCTGGCGGGGAGGCGTCTTTCGATTAAGGATATGACTTTCATCTTGGAGGAATTCAGAACCCCATAGGCTTCTAAGAGTTTGATCCAAGAGACATCAATGATCATGCCAAAGCAGGCGATGACACCAATCATAATGCAAATCGATCGGAGATCGTTGATGAATGGAGATGCAATCGTGGCAATAGAAATCATCGCGGCGTTGACGGTGATGTAAAAATTGTTCACCGATTGCCTTCGGCTAACAAGCGTCTCGGAAGTGGTCAGATAGATCTTGTATTGCTCAATAAGTTGCGTCGGATTCATCTCATCGAAAGATTCGTTGAAAATATGGTATTCGCCTTCCAAGTAGGAAGAGATGCGGTTCACTGCGTCGGAAAGGGAGAAAATCGGCTTCACAAGTTCCGCCATCTGGAATTCCTGGGTGAATGAGTTGCGTTTGAGCGCATCAGGGTGGACAGGATAGGCATCCGGAGCTTCGGCGACGCCCTGCTCTTCCATTTGAGAAAGCGTCTGCAAATACCCAGCATATTGCTCATCTTTAAGATCATCGGGCAAGTTCAAAGATTCATAGGCGTTTAGCGGCAAACACATGATCTGTTTATTGCCCCGCAGGCAACGGAGAATCTCCCAACCGACATTTGAACTTTCAGATGTATGTTTTCCCGACAAAAGCAACGCGATATTGGCTCGTTTGATCAAGCGCCTCGCATTGGCTTTCCAAAACGCCCCGCCGTTTTCAAGAACGAGGACATTCGCTTTGCAATGGGCTTCGATGTAACGCTTGAAGAGTTTCGCATAAGAAACGTCTAAGCCACGATGAATGATAAAGATATTCATGTCAACATTATCCTTTGAAGACAATGAAAAAACAATGTGAGGCATAGATAATTGAGACAATATGAAACCTCACGGAATCGGGAGAACTTGAGAAAATGACTCCTCAAT
>ONWJ01000111.1 GCA_900321535.1 uncultured Erysipelotrichaceae bacterium | reverse complement strand
TTGGTGACTTGATTCCACTTTCGAGCAAGATGCCCATCCACCGCATCGGTAGCCGAAGCGATGATGAAGACAATCGCCGCGATCAAACCAACCAGATATGGCCCGTGTTCGAATAACGGTTTGTCTTGCCATCCATTTAAGCCGCAAATGTAAGCGACAAATAGCCCGATGATCAGTAAAACTGTCAGGACGATTCGGGCAATGGTGATTTTTGTAGGTATATTGATTTTCATAAGCAATGTTGAGTATCCGGCCCGATAAGCCATGTTATGTCGAGGATGGCAATTTATCTCAGCTTTCGCTGGCGAATCTGGCTTCTTTATCTTTTGCCTTCTTCGCTTCCCCTACCAATTTTGGGTTTCTCGCTTGAGGGGTTTACCGCGTTTCATCTTGGCGTCGCCGCCAAGCTCGTCTCTGTGGCACCTTGGGGATTCCAATCTACGAGAGACCTTCCTCCGCCGTTATGGACTCCTCCATACCCAGGGTTATTGGTTCCCCTGGCACAAACACTACCATCATCGCAGATGGTGCGAGCATGGACTTTCCTCTACCCTTAGGCAGCAGCCATCTGGGCCGGATTTAATTTATATCTTCGAAGGATCTACTCCAAGCCGATATAGGGCTTTTTCGAGTCGACGGATACGTTGGATGTACTCGATGTTCGACATGTTGACGTTATCGCCTTCTTTGATGCCTTCCACTCTCGCGGATAGCTTAGCGTTATCAACCGTCAAAGTCCGAACATTTTCTTTCTCTTTTCGAACCGAATCTTCGAGCTCGCGGATGTAATCGCGCGATTCACGGTAATACTTCTCAAACGCTAGATAATCAGCGATGATCTCATCCAAGAAAGCGTCGACTTCCTCGGGATCATAGCCTTTGACGTTGGGGGTAAATACCTTCTCGTAAATCTTGGTCGAATTAAGATTAATCGAATTCTCGTCCATTCGTTGACTCCGACTTAAATTATATTTAAGTGGTTCTCACTGTTCAACTGCAATCAATCGAGAAATCGCGTATAATTCACCTCGTGAAAGAACTCAAAAGAATCATCAAAGATAAACGTTGCCTCGTCTTCATCGATTTAGAGGCCACGCAGACGAGCCACGAGGTCATTCAAATCGGGGCTTACAAAACCTATTTAAATGACGATTTGCTGATCAAAAAGGTTTTCAAGCCTTTTGAGCTTTTCGTCAAGCCCAAACATAGGGTTGGCAAATACGTAACCGAATTAACCGGCATCACCGATCTTCAGGTCAAGCGAGAGGGTGTGAGTTATCGCGCCGCTTTAGCATCCTTGAAGAAATATTGCGGCAAAGACTTCGATAAATGCCTCTTCGTCGTCTATGGCAACACAGATGGATCGATGCTTCGGGCAACCGCTGAGAACAACATGGATGCCTCTATGCAAGAAACCATGTTCATCGTTCATCATATTTGGGATTTCTGTGCTTTCTGCGCTCGTTACATCAAAGGGCAAGATGGCAACCCGATGTCCTTAACCCGTGTTTTGGAAGTATTTGGCATTCCTTTTGATGGTCAAGCGCATAGTGCTTCCGCCGACGCGAAAAACTTGATGCACCTCTATCAAGCATTTATGAGAAGCCCTGCCATATTAAAGCGGGAATACAAGAAAACACTGACCCATTATTCCGGTGGGAACAATGTCATTCGCGAAGTCATCAATCGTCTTGCAAACGGCAAAGACGTATCCGCGAGAGATTTCGATAAGATTGTCGAGGACAATTTCCGATGAGTGATATCTCTTATCCAAAGGGCGTAAAACCTTTTGTCACGAAGCCAACTTCAAAGTCCCCAAAGAAGAAGAAAACATCGCTTCTAGGGTTTGGCAATCGCGGCATGGATTTTGAAAGCGCGATCAATGACGCGAATCTTTATTATCAGGAAAAGAACCTTGCTGTCATCACCAAGCGCCCTACCCCGATTAACATCGTCAAAGTCGACTACACCAAAGGCGCGACCATCACGCAGGCTTATTTTGAGACACAGTCCACCACTGACTATAACGGAGTCTATGATGGGCATTACATCGACTTTGAAGCCAAGTCGACTCGTAACAAAACGAGTTTTCCGTTAGCCAATATCCCACCGCAGCAAATCGCGCACTTAGAACGCGTTATCGAGCATAAAGGCTGGGCGTTCTTTCTCATCCACTTTTCTTTGAGGAATGAAGTTTTCCTTCTCCCAGCAAGTTACGTGATTGATTTCTATAAATCCCGTCCCCGAGCATCAATCCCATATGAAGAAATCGTAGAGCACGCTCGCCCTATCAAAGAAGGTTTCCATCCCCGTTACGATTATCTTCCAGAAGCCATCAAAGAATTTGATAAGAAATAAGCCGCTTCAACGAGCGGCATTTTTCTTGAAATCCCTGCAAATCCCCTTTAATTTGCAATTTGTGCATAAGGGAGATATGGCTTTGCATTGAATTCTTCCGAACCAGATCATTTGATGATGGAGTTTGATCCAACGTTCTTTTGGGAATCGTCTTTCAAGCTTCTTTTCAATCTCGAGAGGATCATCGTCATCTTTGGCTAAGCCTAATCTTTTAGAGACTCGAGTAAGATGGGTATCGACTGCGATGGCGGGAACTCCATAGCATTCAGCCAAAACGACATTCGCGGTTTTTACCCCAACTCCAGGAAGCGCGGTTAAGGCTTTCTTATCATTTGGAACAACACCGTTATGGCGTTCCACCAAGGCTTTAGATAACCCAATTAAATTCCTTGCTTTATTTCGATATAAACCAAGCGATTGGATGATGGCTTCCACGTCTTTTATGTCCGCTTTTGATAAGGCAAAAGCATCGGGAAATTTCAAAAAGAGCTTAGGCGTGACATGATTTACGCTCTTATCGGTGGTCTGCGCGGATAACATTACCGCGCATAAACATTCAAATGGATTTGAGAAAACTAAGGCGCATTTCGCGTCTGGTAAGAGTTCCTCTAAATAGGATTGAATGAGCTCAGTTTTCTCCATCAACCCAACGCACCTTTGCAATCTCTAATGTGTGTTCGATGTCGGCAGAATAATTCTCGTTGACGGCAGAGATGCCTTCCTTTTCGATGTCATCTCTTCTTCGCCCCGCGCGAAGTCTCTTATCCACCGATTTCAGCGTTCTTCTTCCATCGGCGATGGCTTTTTCTAAAGCAGCCTTAATCGCATCTTCATCATAGGCATCTTCAAGCCACTGGTTGATGAGATCGGTTTCAAGAGGAGAAAGGGTTCGATTGAGACGTTTCTCAAAATAAGCATAGAGTCGGTTCAATACGCCGGCCCTTTCAGCCGAAAGAAGATTCTGACGGTCTTTGGTCAATGTGATTTGGAAACGTTTGTATAAGACTTTTTTGATGGGTTCAATGGAAGTGCGCATCCCTTCAGGACCGCTGACATATTCGATGAACTCTTTTTGGAGCAGGCTAACGAGGATTGCATCGCA
>ONWJ01000171.1 GCA_900321535.1 uncultured Erysipelotrichaceae bacterium | reverse complement strand
TGATTGGCTTCGTCGGCAGCGCCTATGTATTCGATAACTTCACCTACGATGCAACAAAAGGCACCTATCACGCGGACACGGTTGAGGCGAACACCCCCGGATTCAGCATGAAGGATGTGAACTTCCAATTTGAAAACGGATCGCTTATGAAGGTCAGCGCGAACCTTGTCGCGAATGACGGCTCTTCTTCTGATTCATATTCGCTAGAGGCTTACGACTACGGGAAAACCGAAGTGAAAATCCCTTATTAATTTCTTGATAAACCCGTTCGGGGTCATATTTTCGTGCCCTTTCAGAATTCCCTCGGTTTCTTCAAGGTTTTTGCCTCGTTAAGTTTTCTCTTCCGTTCGTTGTCTTTCGTTTGCTCCTTCTTTCCTAATGATGGCATTTGCCATTTTCTTTCCTATGAGTTTTTTTAGCAACGCATACCTATTTTTTCCCTCTTTCAACGGATAATATGCAAACTTCCCCACTAGGATCCATGTTCATTTGATTCTCCTTCAAGAGAGGGCAAAAAGTAATTTTGCTGAGCGTAATGGAAGCGTTCTTGCAAAAAGGCAAAGGCATCGCGGCTTAGCGGATGGCTCCGCTTGATGGTGTCAAAGCAATGGAAGCAGCCTGGATAGACGCGGTAGGAGACTTCCACGCCATCCCTGGCTAATCCTTCATAAAAGGCCATGTCCTCGGCGTAAAAAGCATCCATGGTCCCGACATAACTGATTAAAGGAGGCAAGAATGAATAATCTTTTGCTCTAGATGGGGCGGCACACTCAGGCACCTCCCCTTGTTTGATATCACCTAAATAGGCCGTCCACGCCTCGATGTTGCTACGATGGTTCCAAATGGGACCATCATGATGGGCGCTAGTCTCCGTATCGCGGTCATCTAACATAGGATAAAGAGCGATCTGGCAAGCGATTCTCGCCCTGCCCTTTTCCCGGCAATAGAGACATAACGAAGAGGCAAGTCCGCCGCCGGCGCTTTCGCCCGCGACGAAAATCTGGCGAGGGTTGATGGCAAAGTCGTCGTGATGAGCGTAAACATATTCAATCGCGGCCATGCCGTCTTCTAAAGCCGCTGGATAAGGGGCTTGGAAACTAAGACGATAATCCACCGAGAAAACGACGCAGTCATCATTTTCTAGAAACGCTTCGATGTAGCTTCTTCCATCGTCGACGCTTCCCATGCCATATCCTCCGCCATGGAAATAGACCACCGCTGTCATCGATTCCGATTTTGCGTTCTTAGGAGTATAGACACGGATTTTCATCTTCGTTCCATCTTCTCTTTCAACGTAGAACGTCTCGCGCTTGATATCTTTATGGGCCCACAAGGAGATGAAGAGTTTTCTAAGGAGATATAGGGGGCGATAGAAGCGTTTGCTCACAAAGGGCACGAGCCAGCGCGTCCAATAGCCAAGAAAGCGATATCCAGGCGCGATATCTGCCATACGAATCGTCTTTTTGCTGAAGAAACGAGTGTATGTCGCGCATAGAAATAACGAAGAAACAATCGCGAATACATAGACCAAGATGACTTGTAAGACTTTGTTTTGGGTAAACCAGAGGACACTGGTTCCTCCAACGACGAAGCATTGGTCCATCAAGAAAACGAAATAGGCGTTGCAATCGGAGAAATCAAGGAACGCGCTTTTTCTAAGGGCATTGAACGGACGTAATAGGAGCAAGAAGGAGAAGAGCCCTCCGATGGTCATGAAGAGGATGCCAAAGCTTCGGATGAAGCCGCGGGTATTATCCAGCCAATACCCCGTCCCTTGAATCCAAGAATGGCTCGCGACATACATGCATCCTCCTATCCCGGCGATAAGTAAGAGGATAACAAGCCACGTCCATGGGAAGATGGAAGAAGGATCGGTAAAACGGAAACGATCCTTTTCGCCGATCCAAAACCCGATGACATAAGGCAAGACCATGATGAAGGAATCCATCGCGATGGTCAAAAAGAAGGATTGGACGATCTCATAGATGATCACGGCGATGGTAATACCCCAGCGCGCTTTTCCGCCTTTTTTCAAAAGAGGCGTTATGATGACGCAGACGGCATAGAAGAGGAGGTAATAATAATTTCCAGCGATGAACATCTTCTCCCCGTTGATCGCCCGTTGCCCGCAGAAAAAGTCCACAAAAGAAAGAGAAATCGGATGGAAGGCGTAGTAGATACCACACCAAATGAGCATGAAAGTAAAGCAATACAAAGCCGGCAGAAGGAGTCTTTTGGCGCGACTAGCATAATAAGCTTTGCTATTAAGCTTGACGGAGGAGCGTCCTATTAAGAACCCTGAGATCGTCGTCAGAGCGAGCATGCTCATGCGCAGCAAAGACCAGTGCCCGGTTTCCATGGGCCAGCCGATGTAGATGATATGAAAAAAGATGAGGGAAAGCGTGGCGGCGAGACGGAAGATGGAAATGTTATGGTAACGCATCGTCAGGCTCCCTTTTTCCCATCAGAGTGGATTCCGGCACCAGGAAAAGCCGTATTTAGACCGTAAAGATGGAATGGCTGGTTTTGTTTCGGGACTCATTTCATCGCCCTGCATAGGTAAAAATTATACCGAAATCGATATGGATAAACCATATCACTTCCTTTTTTGCACTCCCCACGACACCGATACAGTTGCTTCGATTCTCTTAAGGAGCGCATGGGTGGCGAGAGATAGGGAACAGGAAGGAACTAGAAAAATTGACCGCATTTTTTATGAAAATTGAAACCCCAGGAAGCATACCCTCGAAACACCCCAAATGAAAGGCCGTCCCGAGACAAGCACTTGCATTTCGACGAGTGCTACAAAGCCCATTGTCAGTATTAGAGGTTGCCACAATAAAAAAGAGCGGGTTTCCCCACGGCCAGTATCTCTCTGGTCATCTAGCAATATCATAGCCGCTCATCACCGAGTGTCAAACAAGCTTCGCGATCGAATTCGCGGAAAAAAATCCGTTTCCAACTGTATTTTGAAGCGGATGAGATATTGGGTCAGAAGGGTCCTCAGTCTGTCATCAAGAAGGTAAACCTCGATAGCGTCCTCGACGTTGCCACTAGTCGCCCTCATGTAGTCAAGGAAATAATATTGGCTGCATTTGCCCTCAATAAAAGACACGGCCTTCTCGTATTCGGTCTTCTTAGGATTCGGGTATTCTTTCTTCAACAGGTGCTTGAGCATAGCAAAATGATAGCACGCGGGAGCAAGAAAGGTGATACCACCATTAGATATAGGCGGACGGAAAATAAAATATTCTTCGAAAAGGTGC
>ONWJ01000110.1 GCA_900321535.1 uncultured Erysipelotrichaceae bacterium | reverse complement strand
GAATGAGTCATCGTGTATAATGTCTCACATGCTTGAACCTTTACCATTTCGCGTTCGTCCAAAATCGCTTGATGAAGTCGTTGGCCAGAGCCACTTAGTTGGCCCTGACTCGTTCCTTCGTAAATCAATTCAAAAGAATTCCTTGTTCTCTTTGATCTTCTTTGGTCCTCCTGGAACAGGCAAAACAACCATCGCTGAAGCTTACGCTAGAACGGCTGGAGTTCATTTCGTTTCTTTGAACGCCGTTACGGCAAGCAAGAAAGATTTGGAAAGAGCCGTCGAAGAAGCCAAAATTTGGAAACCCTGCATCCTCATTGTTGACGAGGTCCATCGTCTTGATAAAACAAAACAAGACTTCTTGCTCCCTTATGTTGAAAACGGCACTTTCATCCTTTTGGGCGCGACCACGGCAAATCCATATATCGCGTTATCACCTGCGATTCGATCCCGTTGCAGGTTGCTCGAAGTGAAGCGACTAAGCGAAGAAGACATTGTCGCTGGTCTTCGTCGCGTTATCGCGGAACCTGTTGGTTTGGATAATAAAGCTGCATTTGATGATAAAGCATTGGAGTTCATCGCCAAGCTTTCCGGCGGCGATATGCGTTTTGCTTTGAACATCCTCGAAGAAGCTGCCGTCCAATTTGACCGCGAAAGCATCATCACGAAAGACCGTGTAGCCACCATAGAACGCGTTCCTAACTACGCGATGGATAAAGACGAGGAAGAACACTATGACGCCGTTTCCGCGCTCCAGAAGTCCATTCGCGGGGCGGATGTGGATGCGGCCTTGTTTTATCTTGCCAAACTATGTGTCGCGAATGACCTAGATTCCATTAAAAGAAGACTTCTCGTCATCGCTTACGAAGATATTGGACTTGGAAATCCAAACGCGGTGATGAGAACCCAGCTCGCCATTGAGGCGGCTGAGCAAATCGGCTTCCCTGAAGCGGTTATCCCATTAGGAGATGTCGTCATTGATTTATGTTTGTCTCCGCATTCTCACGTTGGTCATGATTCCATATTAAAAGCGATGGATTTTGCCCAAACGCGACCTTTCGCGGTATTGGATTACCTTCGTTTCACTCCTGTGAATATGCGTGAGGAAGACAAATATCCCTATGACCGACCGGATTTATGGGAGAAGATGCAGTATCTTCCAGACGAGTATGCCGACATGAAATTCTATGATTTCAATGAAAACGAAACATCCAGTTATGTGAAGGCATTAAATCAAACTTATCTTCGATTACAGCAGGTAAAAAGAAGAAGGGATCTTGCGAATTTAAAAAAGTGCAAATAATCGCTTGCGTTTCTCTTCAAAAGGCGTAAAGTATGCAGCTTCCTCGAATAGAGAGGAACGAAATACGAAAGGAGAAACCATGTTTGAGTTTGTTAGAAAACATCTCATGGCCAAGTCTCCGAGCAAGAAGAATAAACGCAAATCCGACCGACTCGATCGTTTCGGCGAAGATCTTGCAAACGGACAACTTATGGCCGTGTTGAGCGGAATTTACTCAGTCGACACCTTGTAATCTGTTACAAGCGAAATTGTCACTGAGTTTTTTCTTTCCATTGAAAAAGCGAGGGGTTACCTCGCTAGAATCATTTGATCTTAACTTCGATTTCCGGATCGAACGCCGGCATCAATTGAAGTTTGAACAAATTACGTTTATGGAGCGTGTCGATGCGCTCCTTTTTCTTTGGATCATCAATCTCTCCGGTGCGGATATAACGGTCCAACTCGCTATAAAGGAATCCGAGGTTATCTTCATCGGTTTTCCCGCATAGACCATCGCTTGGAATCTTTTGGACCAAGAATTCAGGCAAATCCAGGAGCGTGCCGATGGCTTTGACCTCTTGAACGGTCAAATGCGATAACGGAGAGAAATCGCCGGCGGAATCGCCATAACGGGTGGAATAACCAACCCAATCTTCGGACAAATTGCAGGTATTTACCACGCGCCCATTGCAGCTTTGGCTGATGAAGTAAAGGGTGGACATGCGAAGTCTAGGAGGGAGGTTTTGGATAGACTGCGGGGTGATTTCTAAGGATGGATCTACGGCTTTAAGAATGCCTTCATAGGCATCATGGATATTCACCTCATACCATTTGATTCCCAGATGTTTTACAACCGCATAAGAAGCGTCGATGTCTGGTTGAACACCGTTTGGCATCAAGACGCCGATGACGCGATCCTTGCCAAGAGCCTCTACGCATAGGGCAGCCGCGATGGTGCTGTCTTTCCCGCCGGAGATACCAATGACCGCATTGCATCCCTTTCCGTTTTTCTCAAAGAAGTCACGAATCCACGCAACACATTGATTTTTTACTTTTTCTGCATCAAACATACAATTTCCTCACTTTTTCTGCTTTTTCGTACTTTTTACTCCAAAATCGTCTTCAACGTTTCTACGATATCCTCATGGATGACGATGTCAAACTCATTGTCGAGAGGTGTCGATTCGTTGTTGATTAAGATCGACAAGTTACCTCTGAAGTAGGAGGGGAGACTGGCGAATGGATAGACTCGCAGAGATGTTCCTCCAACAATCATCACGTCCGCTTTACGCACTGCGTCGAGGCCACTATAAACAGCATCTTCGGG
>ONWJ01000006.1 GCA_900321535.1 uncultured Erysipelotrichaceae bacterium | reverse complement strand
GTTGAATTCACCGATGACGGAGACATCGTCTGCCATCGGGGCATAGAGGCGGAACCAAACGCCGTTTTCGCGCTTGGTTTCCTTCGTCGGTTTGCCGCCTTTTCTCTTGGCGGGAACCTCAACTTCGTATTCCCTGTATCCGAAGTGAGCACCGAAGTAAGTAAACGCGTCAATGGATTGACCTAAAAGGTAATCCGATAAAATGCCATAAGCCATGTAAAAATCTCCTTGTTTTATAATAGCTCTGCCCATCATTATAAAACGAAGGACTTTCTAAAGAAAGTGCAAGGAAAGGGTTTCTTCTTGTTTTCAGGTGATTTTCACTGCGACTTTCACTAGTCCAAACAGGGCTTTTTCAAGGCAAAATCATCGAGATGCGACACCAGGATTCATAATTCCTTTAAAAAGGAAGCCTGAAACGAGTAAAATCAATTAGACAGTCAAAAAAGGAGTCCAATTATGTACAAAGTCATGGCAGTCAACGCAGGGAGTTCTTCCCTTAAATATAAGTTATACGAAATGCCGGAGGAGAAAGTACTTTGCTCCGGAAACGTCGAGAAAATCGGCCTTCCTGATGCGTTCTTCGGCATCAAGTTCGACGGCAAAGCCGAGAAGGTCCAAACCGCGATCCCAGATCACGCGGTTGGGGTCAAGCTCGTGCTTGAAGCCCTCACCAAAGACGGCATCGTCAAAGATCTAAGTGAGATCAAAGCCGTTGGCCACCGCGTGGTTCAAGGCGGCAAATACTTCTCCCACTCCGTCGATTTCGATGAAGACGCTGAAGCAAAGATCACCAAGCTCATCCCGTTAGACCCACTTCACGCCCCAGCTCATTTGGTTGGCTTCCACGCCTTCAAAGAGGCGCTTCCAAATGCGATTGCAATCGCCGTCTTCGACACCGCTTACCATCAGACCATGGAAGCCGAGGACTATGTCTATCCAATCCCTTATGAGATGACCACCAAATACGATTGCCGCAGATACGGCGCGCATGGCACCTCCCACGATTACCTTGTCCACACCGCGATCAAGAATTATTTCGGCGGCAAAGAAAAAGGCACCAGAATCCTTTCTTGCCATATTGGCTCTGGCTCTTCGCTTTGCGCCGCAATGGACGGGAAATGCGTTGCCACCACGATGGGTCTTACCCCACTCGGCGGCGTCATGATGGGCACTCGCACCGGCGACATCGATCCATCGGTCATGGATTATCTTTGCACCTGCACTGGCAAATCCGTCGATGAAATGTACGATATCTTCAACAAGAAGAGCGGCTTGTATGGTGTCGGCGGCATCGCTTCTGGCGATACTCGCGATATCGAAGAGCAGGCCTTAAAGGGCAATGAACAATGCTTGCTTGCCGCGAATTTGTTCGCTCGCCGCGTCGCCGACTTCATCGGTTCCTACTATGTCCGCATGGGCGGCGCTGATCTTATCATCTTCTCCGCTGGCATCGGCGAAAACAGCGCCTGGTTCCGTAAGCTCATCTTGGAACGTGTCCAAGACGCGCTCGGCCTCAAGATCGATTATGAATTGAACGAGAAGGTCCGTGGCGTGGAAACCGTCTTATCCTTGCCGGAATCCAAGATCAAAGTCATCGTCTTGCCAACCGACGAAGAAGTCATGATTGCCCGCGATTGCGCGAAGAGGTACGAGAATGGCCATTGCTAAACCAAAGCTCGACGCGATCGTCTCCGATTACGGCAAGCGATGGAAAAAGCAATATAGCAGTATTTTCCGCGCGATTCGGAAATGGGATAGAATCGTCGTTTTCCGTCATATCAAGCCGGATTTCGACGCCTTTGGAACCCAGCTTGGCGTCGCGCAGTTCATCAAAGACAACTTCCCCAGCAAAGAAGTTCATGTCGTTGGAGATAACCATGTGAGTTTCACCCCTCGTTTGTTCCCTGAGATGGAAACATTGAATGAGGAATGGTTCAAGGGTGGCAATTTCTTGGCCATCGTTTGCGATGTCGGCGATCATGAACGCATTGCCGACCCTCGTTATAAACACGCCAAACGCATCATCAAAATCGACCACCACCCCTGCAAGGCTGAAATCGCGGATGTCAATCACACCGTCGTTGACCTCGACATGGCTGCGGCAGCTGAGCTTGCCAGCAACGTCTTGATTCACTTCCC
>ONWJ01000155.1 GCA_900321535.1 uncultured Erysipelotrichaceae bacterium | reverse complement strand
CAAGTTGCCATTAGGATTTGCATCTAACGTATCTAGAGACTCGAACTCTTCAACGCTGCAAAGTCGACCATCCGCTTCGAAAAGATGGGCTATTTTATCCCATGATTTCTTATTCAACTTAGTGGAAAACTCAAGATGCTCCATTTAAGAAATCGCATCGCACAACGCTTCAACAAGCTCGACAAACCCCTGGTTTTTGTTTAAGAGGCCCTTCGCTTTCGCGTAATAATCTTGGGCTTGCGGCGTGGCCAACAAATATCCTTCTCTAGCGGATTTTAGAATTAAAGGACGATAAGGATAGATGAGCTTGCTATTCGCGATAGGATCAAAGCCGAGCTTAAAGCCCATCGATGAAAACACCGCGAACATCCCAACATCACCAAGGTCGCGATCAAAGTCCGAAACATCAGATTCCCACTCGGGGAATACGAATGAGTTGCCATCTTCCAACACAACCTTACGGTTAAGATAAAGCTCGATGGCGAAGCTAGCAACCGCTTCTTCCGCCCCATCTTCACTTGATTCTAAATTGGTAGAAATCATGATGAGAAGCGCGGCTAAAAACTTGGCGCCTACCACATATTCGCGATGAGGGAGTTCGTCTTTTATCCAATCTTCGGCGGTCTTCACCAATACGCCATACAAGAAAGACTGCCCTCCGATGGCCTTCGGGCTGATTTCGATATTGTTCATACTCATTGATCCTTATTAATGATACCAAACGCGGTTTCTCTTCCATCTTTGATTGCCGCGGCAATATTATTCGCCCCATAACGGCAATCTCCGATCAGCAAAGCGTTGAAACGGTCCGCCTCGAAAGGCAACGCCACTTTCTCCCCAAGAGCCGGGACAAGCAAATCAAACATCTCTTGGTATTCTGATCCTTCGATTTCATGGAAAGAGGCTCTTCCAGATTCATCTGGCTCACCAAGTTCCATGCGCACCAATGTCGCGCCGGCCAAACGGCCTTCTTCATCTAATTGGAGGGACTTGATATTATTCAGTAAGCAGAAACGGACGCCTTCTTCTTTGCAGCATTCGATTTCGTCTTTGGAAGCAGGCATTTGCTCTTCGCCGCGGCGGTATACGAGCGTGACACCAAGACCAATCTTGCGCAGGCTTCTAGCGCAGTCCATCGCGACATTGCCACCGCCCCAGACAACCGCCTTTTTGGCGTTTTCATACGGCTTAGAATTTTGCTTCTTCACCAAGTCATAAAGAAGTGTTAATCCACCGACGACACCGCGGTGAGAATCATAGCCGAGGGTATTCTCTTTTTCGGCTCCAACTGCAAGGATAATTTTTTCAAAATCTCTACAAATCTCACTTAATTTATCTTCAGTGACATTTTCGTTCAAATAGAAATGGACGCCCATTTTCTCAAGATCTTTTTGGATGTTTTTTAACGGTTCTTTGCCATAACGGAACGCTGGGATGCCAGTATAAAGAACGCCGCCGATAGAGTCCTCTTTCTCATAGACATGAACTTCATATCCTTCTTTGGCTAAGAAATAGGAAGCGGAGAGTCCAGCCGGGCCAGCCCCGATGATCAAAACCTTGTTTCCATTCAATGGCTTGCACTCTAAAGGCCGATGGAAAGATGATGCTAAATAGGCTTCTAACTTTGGAAAATCAAAAGGCGAGCCCCTTCTGCCAAGAACGCAATGGCCGCGGCAATTACGGTTATGGTCACATAGCAAAGATGTCCATTCAGGAAATGGGTTCGTGGAATATAGAAGTGAGGCGGCCTCTTCCTCCTTGCCCTGCTTTACCAAAGCAATGATGTCGCGAATATGATTGCCACAGGGACAGCCCGTCTCACAAAGAGGCACTTTGCAGCTGATGCATGAAATGTTGTTGGGAAACATGTCGAAATTTTAGCACGTATAAAGAATTATGAAACGGAATCAGTTACAATCAGTCTCGTGGCAATCGAAACGACCTTAAACGCCCATTTGCATGACCTTGCACGTCAATGCGAAAGAATCCAGCTTCCCAGGGCAAGTTCTTTCCTTTCTTCGTCTGAAACAGAGTCTATCTTTAAAGGCAATACAAGCGGATTCCTTGAGGATGTCTTTTATCGCGTCTACGGAGGGAATGAAGAGGCAGAACGTTGCATCATTCTCTTTCTTCCATCTTATTTGCAGGAAGCAGATATCAATGAAGTCATCGAGGAGAACGAATTCATCCAGCTCATCGAAATCAAACCAAAGAACCCTCATTTTGCAGACGGGTTTTCTCATCGCGACATTTTGGGAGCGTTGATGAACAAAGGGATCAAACGCGAGACCGTCGGGGATATTTATATCGAAGGGAGCGTTGGCTACGTTTATTTAACCAAAGCCGCTTATCATGAGAGTTTGTCCTTAGATCGCGTAAGGTCCACCAGTGTTGTCATCAAAAAATTGCCGTTGGATGAATGTCCTGTATCCATCAAAAAAGAGCCGTTTCTTATCACCGTCTCTTCATTGAGGCTAGATTTAATCGTCGCTTCAAGTTTCCATTACTCAAGGGAAGTCGCGCAAAATCTCATTGATGCAAAGAAAGTGCATATGGGCTTTCAAGAGAATCCTTCCAACGATAGCAAGCCAAAACCTGGTGAGAAAATCTATGTCGAAGGGAAAGGAAAAATACGATATATTGGTGAGGAAGGGGTCTCCAAGAAAGGGAAGGTCGTTCTAAGACTAGAGCGATATTTGTAATCATGCTAAGTTTCAAACAGCGATCAAGAAGCAGGAAGAGCAAAAAGCGTTTTCTTCAGATGGAAAACGATGTCCTTTCTTATTTGTTATCCAAGAAGATTCTTGCTGGCCAATATGGGGCGGCTTTCAACGAACTATCTTATCGCCTTTCTAATGTCGTCGAGATTATGGCGCTCCGCCATGTGAAAGACCAAACAGAGGCTGAACTCGTTCGCACCTTTTCGCCCAACCCTGACATCTTCCATTTTGCAAGCACGCACGGTTTGAAGACTTCAACTTACCTTGCTTATGAAGGGAAAAGCGAGGAAGCAAAAGAAAGAATTCTTGGCAAAATCGAAGCGCTTTTCAAGCCGGAAATATCTAAAAATCCTTACATTCCTCAGGTATTTTCCTTGGTGAATCAATCTATTTATGAAATCTTATCCCTTCGTTATCCAGATGTTTTCCCAGCAGGAAAAGAAGAGATTCAAAACGAGATCGACGCTTTGCTAAAAGGCGAATAAATGCGTTAAAACATCGCGGTGCAATTGCCCCGCTTCTAGTTCATATTGAAGTAAACGATAAGCATCGATAAAGCCTTTTTCGCTCATCGATTTTCCTTTCGCGACCAAGCGGATTTCAACCATGCCTGTCTCGTCATCAATACCGATGTAGTTTCTGCGTTCAGCCGGGCAAAGCGCTTGTCCTCTCATATAATCGATGATGGCTTGACGGAAACTCGGGGTGCTTCTGCCCCACTGCGACTTTTCCTTTGGGAAAAAGGTGTCGTAAGCTTCTTCCATTGCCGTATCGCCTGGCCGATAAGCGGGAAAGATTAGGTGAAGAGATGCTTTCTTTGTTAACGAGATATAAAAAATCGTGAAGCGAACTTCCTTTTCTCCAAAGGGATAATGGCCTTTGATCGCATAGCCAAAGAGTGACGGCGATTCTTCGTCAACGATAACACCTTTGCTAGCAAGATGTTCAAGCAACGAGGATTGAGATTTCATTCGTCTAATTCCT
>ONWJ01000218.1 GCA_900321535.1 uncultured Erysipelotrichaceae bacterium | reverse complement strand
GTTTTATGCGAATCGATGTAATAAACGCAGTAAGCGGTCATTGCAATGGCCATCGCAAGCAAAAGGAAGAAGCTTGAAGAGGTTCTAAAGAACGCAGTCCAGAAGGTTTCTCCTTTGCCGCCGTCAGCGACAGGAATCATTCGTTCTGGAACATCTTCCACCAAGCGGCGGATGATCATCCAGACTTCGATGATTGCAATGATTCCGGCCATATAAATACCGGAACGCATGTTTGCATCTTCAAGATGGTTCGAAACATACTTGGAATTCCGGCGAAGACCTAAAATATCCAGGACGCGACTAAAAAATTTTTTCATAGGAAAAATTTAAACCTTATGGAAAGCGCTTTCAAGATATCTCATCTAAGAAGGGGCGATGATAAAGGAAAACGCCCCATCAAATGAGGCGTTCTATCCGTTAGTCTATATAGCGAATGTTGATTGCGCGATCAGCGCCTTCGCCGGTGGATTCGGTTTTGATGTGCTCCCAGCCGGTCAAAGCGTTGTGGACAGCGCGTCTTTCGTCTGGTGTCATCGGATCAAGTCTGACATCGATGTGCGTGCGCTGAACTTGCTTGGCGGTGCGCTTAGCAATGCTTGCAAGTCTCTCGTATTTGTCTTCCTTGTATCCACCGACATCGAGAAGGATGCGGTAGCGGCGGCGGAATTTATTGGAGACAGCAAGTTTGGTGAGTTCATTCAAAGCCTGAAGCGTTCTGCCACCTTTGCCGATAAGGGCTGGGTTACGATCAGAATCAATGGTGATTTTGATGATTTCATCTTCACGCTTGGATTCCGTCATGACATCAACGCCGAGGGCACGGATGGCTTGCTTGAGGTATTGTTCAGCATACAAGGCGGCATCTTCGTCTTCATAAACGGAGATGGTCGCGGTTTTGCGGAACAATCCACGCTTTTCTTCTTTGACTTCGTAGACGAGTCTTTCTTCTGCGATTTTTAATTCATCGCAGGCGGCTTTAACCGCTTCTTCCACGGTTTTTGCGGTGTATTCTTTCATTATTTGACCTTCTTTCTAGATTTGGCCAAGACGAGTTGAGTAACCAAAGTCTGAATCATGGAAATCACACCGGTGATCAACCAATAGATACCCATGGCCGATGGGAGCAAGAAGCCCATGACAATGGTGAAGCCGATCATCGCGATGGAAATCCATTTCATCGTCTTGTTCTGAGAATCTTGAGCAGGGTTCTTACCGAGCTTGGCAACCTTCTTGGCTGCAATCTTCTGGAAGATTCTTGGGAGAATCATCGAGAAAATCTGAGTGCTCGCCATGAGAAGGAAGAGTATCAACGCGGTCCACCATCCGGTGGCGTTAGCGTACCAACCATCCGCCTGAACATTGAAGATAATGGACTGGATGGTGTCGGATAAGCGCATGTTGAGGAAGGTACCGGTGGACATTGCCGCCGAACCTTGCAAGCCACTCCAAACCGAGATGAAGACAGGGAACTGAACAATCAAGATGATGATTTGGCCAAACGGATTGATTTTGTGGCGTTTGTACAAGGCCATCTGTTCTTGAGATAGTCTCTGCTTTTCAGCTTGGTTGGTGTTGGAGTTTGGATATTTCGCCTGGATCTTCGCAAGTTCTGGCTGCAATGCTTGCATCTTCTGTTGAGACAAAGTCGTGCGGAAGGAGATGATGAACAGCAAACCACGAACGATCAAGGTGACAAAGACGAGAGCGAGAATCTGGCCAAAGCCGCTTAACGCTGGGTCCATGCCATAGGCGAAGGTGTCGACAAGCCAGGAGACCGGGAAGACAAGCAAGCCTTCGAGGAAGCCTTTGCTCCAAGCATATCCCCAGTCTTTCTGTTGAATCGCAACACGCCAGTCACCATTGGATCCGTAGTGGCCGAAGTAGTCATCACGGGTGGCGATGCAAGAACGAATCGCGTTCACACGACCGCTCACTGAGGATTTATAAGCATTGATGAAGTCGTTGGAAGGAACCGAATACAAATCAAGCTTTGGAAGGTTCTTCTCTTGAGCCAATTTGATGATTTCTTCATTCCAAGAATCGTAGAAACCCCACAAACGGCGGCTTTCTTCGCGATTGCTTTCATCAAGAGCACCGGAATATTTCATCTTTCCGCCGAAATGGAGAACGGAACCTTTGTTGGTGCCGTCATAGATGTTATCGGTGGAAATCATGTTGACGCGGTTGGTGTCGTCCGCCTTCATGTATTTCTTTTCGGTGTAGTTGTAGTAGGTGACGCCGTCGGTATCCGCGCGGTCATAGGCCGAAACAGCCCATCCGTTAGAGGCGTCATGCGCAGTAAGCGAGGTGACGAAATTTTTGAATTTCGGATCCGTCGCATCATTGTAGTAGGTGTAAAAATCGGTAGATCCCTTATAGCCGAGCTTTCCACAAGACGAAGCGATCGCGGCTTTCAAAACATAGTCATCGAGCAAGCCGAAATAATAAACCGACGGGGTGTAGAAGCCGGATTTCGCGGCGTTATCGAGAACGGTTTTAAGGGTGCTGCCTTGATATTTCGCGGCATTATAGACGGTGACATTCCAATTTTTCTCGGTTGTTTCTTTGCCTTCACTATCGGTGACGGTCTTCGTTTCCGGGGAGAATGGAATGTATTTATAAACAAGGGCATTGCCCTCTAATGCCAAACCTTCAATGCGCGG
>ONWJ01000109.1 GCA_900321535.1 uncultured Erysipelotrichaceae bacterium | reverse complement strand
CTAAAGGGAAAAACACCACGATTCCGATTATTTTTAATACTTTCAAAACCTTTTCTTTCATAAAAACCCCTCACGAACATTATATTAAAAAAACAGTACCGAATTGTATCGATACTGTAATTAACGATTGGTCGGAACGACGGGATTTGAACCCGTGACCCCTACCACCCCAAGGTAGTGCGCTACCAAGCTGTGCTACGTCCCGGCGAAGGTTATTATACTCACCGGGATTGAGTTTGCTATCTTAATTATCAAGGCCTCAGGCCGAGTGTCTCCCTTTTGCGCGCGTGATTTAAGTCGTATAATTCACCCGCTATGGCAAACGAGAAAAATTCACGCAATTGGATATTGGTAAAAGGGGCCAGAGAAAACAATCTCAAAAACATCGATGTTGAGATTCCAAAAGGCTCACTTACCGTTTTTACCGGGCTTTCTGGGTCTGGAAAATCCACGCTTGCTTTCGACACGATCTTTTCGGAAGGGCAAAGGAGATACGTCGAATCATTATCCTCCTATGCCAGACAGTTTTTAGGTGGATTTGAAAAACCTGACGTCGATCAAATCGATGGCCTTTCTCCTGCCATTTCCATCGACCAAAAGTCCACTTCACACAATCCAAGATCTAGTGTTGGAACGGTGACTGAGATTTATGATTATCTTCGTTTGCTTTTTGCCCGCATCGGCGTGCCATATTGTCCCAATCACCACACCAAAATCGAAGCTTATTCATCGGTTGCGATGACGAACGCGATTCTTCAATATGAAGACGGCGAGAAGATCATGATTCTTGCTCCGATCGTCAAAGAAGAGAAGGGCACCCACGCGGATACGATTGAGAAAATCCGCAAGCAGGGGTTTGTTCGTGTCCGAGTTGATGGGGAGATGAAGTTGCTTGATGAACTTCAGCCTTTGGAGAAGAACAAACGTCATAACATTGATATCGTAATTGACCGTCTCATCATAAAAGAGGGGATACGTGGACGTGTTTTTGATGATGTAGAGATCGCTTTGGACTGGGGACACGGGTATCTCATTATCTTGTCTTCCAAAGGAGAACGCTTACTCTCGGAACACCATTCTTGCCCCGACTGCGGCTTTTCCGTCCCCTCCTTAGAACCACGCTTATTTTCCTTTAACGCCCCATTAGGCTATTGCCCGGATTGCCATGGCCTAGGCATTAAGCGCGAAGTCTCTTTGGACCTTCTTGTTCCCGATCCAGATAAAAGCATCAACCAAGGGGCAATCCGCTATTTCCAAAACATTGTCGGCACCACCAACATTGAATGGCAGGAATTCGCTTTGCTTTGCAAGTTGTATTCGATTGATTTGAATACACCTTGGAACAAGCTTTCAAAAGAAGCTATCAAAATCATTTTGGATGGCTCACCAGATTTCCTTGAATACACGATTACATCCGTCAACGGCAACAAGATGAACCGCCGCGGGAATATCGAAGGCGTTAAGACCCGTATCGAACGCCTTTATCGCGAGACTTCTTCCGATTGGATGAGAACTTACTATGAATCGTTCATGAGGGATTCTACCTGCACGACTTGTCACGGGGCTAGGTTGAACCAATCCGCTTTATCCGTCAAAGTCGGGGGATTAAATATCTTCGAAGCTACCGATTTATCTTTGGATAAATTCGTCGCTTGGATTGACGAAGTAAGCCGTTCTTTAAACCAGTCTGAACACGCGATTGCAGACATGGTCATTCATGAGATTAGAAACCGTGCGACCTTCTTGATTGATGTCGGCTTGGATTATCTTTCTCTTTCTCGTTATGCGATGACACTTTCTGGTGGCGAAGCGCAACGAATTCGTTTGGCCACCCAAATCGGGTCGAAACTCTCCGGCGTTTTGTATGTCCTCGCTGAACCTTCCATCGGTCTTCACCAAAAAGACAACGAGCGACTTATTTCTACCCTTAAGCAAATGAGAGACCTCGGCAATACCTTAATTGTCGTTGAACATGATGAAGACACCATGCGTTCGGCGGACTATATCGTCGATATCGGTCCTGGCGCTGGCGTGCATGGTGGCGAAGTGGTGGCCCAAGGTGATTTGCAAACCATCATGGATTGCAAGGAGTCCATCACCGGCGATTACCTCTCTGGCAGAAAGAAGATTTTCGTTCCTGAAAAACGCAGAAAAGGAAATGGGAAATACCTTACCGTCAAAGAGGCAACCATCCACAATTTGGACCATTTGACTGTTAAGTTCCCTTTGGGAAAGTTTATTGCCGTAACCGGCGTATCCGGCTCAGGAAAATCCTCGTTGATTAATGAGACGCTTGTTCGTGGCGTAGACATCGCGATCAACAAAAAGAAGAATGCCATTCCTGCTCCATGTGAGGAAATCGTTGGCTTAGGGAATATCGATAAACTCATCGCGATTGACCAAGAGCCAATCGGCCGCACCCCACGTAGCAACCCGGCAACGTATACCGGTGTCTTTGATGACATTCGCGCCTTGTTCGCCGAAACCGATCACGCTAGAGAAAAAGGCTATGACAAAGGACGCTTCTCTTTTAACGTCAAAGGCGGCCGTTGCGAGAAATGTCAAGGCGCTGGCGTCACCCGTATCTCCATGTCCTTCCTGCCTGATGTTTATGTCAAGTGCGACGAATGCGATGGCAAGCGTTATAACGAAGACACGCTCCTATGCTTATACAAAGGAAAGAACATCCATGATGTGTTGGATATGCGCATTGAAGAAGCCGCGAAATTTTTCGAAAATCGCCCGCAAATCCTGCGTAAAATTCAAACATTGATCGATGTTGGACTTGGATATGTCAAGCTCGGACAACCCGCTACCGAACTATCTGGCGGTGAAGCGCAACGCGTGAAATTAGCGACCGAGCTTCAACGAAAATCGACTGGCAAAACCCTGTATGTTCTAGACGAACCGACGACCGGTCTTCATAGCGATGATGTCAACCGATTGATCAAGGTTCTTCAAACCATCGTCGACCACGGCGACACCGTCGTTGTCATTGAGCACAACCTTGACGTGATTAAGGTTGCTGACTGGGTGATTGACCTTGGCCCACTTGGCGGCTACCGAGGTGGTAAACTCGTGGCAGAGGGCACACCGGAAGACGTGGCAAAAATCGAAGGCTCTTATACTGGTCAATATCTCAAGCAAATTCTCGAAAGAGATAAATAATCGTCACAAATCAATCCCTTGACTCTCATGGAAACGTAGTTCTTGCTTTTTCATAAGGGTTTTTCGTTGCGTTAAGGGTGACATTTCCTTTGGAAAGAATAAAATATGCCTATGGGATATTTATTCTTAGTGATTTTTTTAGCCGCCTTGATAGCAGGGGTGGTCCTATGGATTCTCGAACTTAGAAAATACGGGAAGGATAAGAAACGGAACGTGATCGACAAGCAAATGGCTTTGCGTTTGCTCATCGGTTGGATTTGCTTTGGAGTAGCGGGCATTTTCATGCCGATTGCAACTGCTTATTTGTCTAATTGGGCATTTACTGCAGGGAAGCTTGCCATGGCGTGTTTTGCCTCCTTTTTCTTCTTCGTCGCCTTTTCTTGCCTATGGGGCTGCTTCTATCTTCGCTTCTACCGTGCGGATACAACGAAAAAGCAACTTCGTTTACTGAAGATCGGCCTTTACGCAAGCATCCCAATCGCAATTCTAGCTGCGTTGCTTTACTTAGAGGGTGTTGCAGAATACCTCCAATACCCACTTGAAGCAGGTATCGTCATTAACGGCAATGGGCTGCATTTCTTCAATGGCCAAAATCGCTTTGATGCTGTTCATAGTGGCGGACTTCATATCGCTTGGTATGGCGTCATCATTGTCGGGGCTGCGATTATCGCTTACTTCATTTCCGATCATCGCATGTACAAAAAATACGGTCGTCATGGAATCTTAGAAAGTACGCTTTTGGTCGCTTTCCCAGCCGGCATTATTGGCGCACGTGTTTGGTACGTCGTCGGCAATTGGGAGCGTGATGGTTTCAATCAAAACTTTGGCAATGTCTTTAACATCATGAATGGTGGTCTGACCATTCTTGGCGGCGCGGTCGGCGGTATCATCGTCGGCGCGCTTTGGGTTATCTTCCGCCGCAAATACGTTGATATCCGTATCGCTGCGGACTTTGTCGTTCCAACGATTCTTGTCGCGCAGGCCATTGGACGCTGGGGCAACTTCTTCAATCTCGAAGTTTATGGCGGTGTCGTCAATGTGAGCCAAGGCTGGAGCTGGGTGCCGACTTGGATACAAAACCAGATGCGAATGTTTGCATCTTCCTACGATATCCCGTCCGGGTTAGATCCGTCTTTATATAACGGTTTGCAACTCGTTCCCGGCTACATGAACGCGCCTTTATTTTTGGTAGAATCTCTGCTAAACCTGGCTGGATTTGCCATTATCTCATATTTGATTCCCCTTATTTGGAGGAAGCATAGAGCGCCTGGCGTGGACGCTTCCTTCTATCTTGTTTGGTATGGAACCGTTCGTATGATCATGGAACCGCTTCGTAATCCAAACTACAACATGGGCAACAATAATATGTGGAGTTTTGTCAACGCCGGTATTTACATCGGGGTCGGTATTCTCTTCTTAATTGGCTTTGAGATCTTCTATTTCTATCGCCTTAAGAAGGGACTTCCGGTTGAAATCATCCGCGGCAAGATGCCAAAGAAAGCCAAGGCGAAGACTGAGAAGAAATCCGCGATGCAGATTGTTGCCGAGGCGCAGATGAAAGAGCAGAAAGAAACAAAAGAACAACAAGAGGAAAAAACTCAGGAACAAAACGAGGGTGAGAAGGAAAATGGAAACCAGGACAGTTGATGTTGTTGTTATCGGGGGAGGAATGGCTGGATTGACCGCGGGGATTTATCTTCGTCGGTCTTCGTTAAGCAGCGTGATTGTTGAAAAGGGCGCTCCAGGAGGAAAGCTCAACAACATTCATCGCATCGATAATTATCCGGCGGCTCCTAAAATTTCGGGCCCCGATCTTGCGATGGCGGTTTTCACCCAAGCCAGCGAGCTTGGGGTTGAACTCGCCTATGGATCGGTAAGTTCCGTCTCAAAAGAAGATGGCCGCTTCTTCGTTAGAACAGATGCTGGAGATTACTGCGCGAAAGCGGTGATCATCGCTACCGGCGTCGAAACCAAAAAGCTCGGTATTCCAGGAGAAAAGGAATTCGAAGGGAAAGGCGTTTCTTACTGCGCGACTTGTGATGGTAACTTCTTCCGTGGCAAAGATGTCGCGGTGATTGGCAACAAGGATCATGCGGTGGAAGATGTGCTCTATCTTTCTGGGCTCGTCGATCATTTGTATTTCCTCATCCCAGAGCCATTAGAGACAACCGAGGCCCATCATGAAGAATTGCTTGCCTGTCCTAACGTCCAATTAATTCAAGGCGGCAAGCCAATCCGCGTAGATGGCGAAACCGTTGTCACATGGTTAACTTATGAAGAGGGCGGAGAACAAAAACAAATACACGTATCAGGTGTTTTCCCTCTTTATGGTGAGAAATCATCTTCTGAATTCTTATCTTCATTAAAGCCAGAAACAAACAAAGGATTCCTTGTTTGCGATACGACAATGTCAACTTCTGTGCCCGGCGTATTTGCCTGTGGCGATATCGTAGACAAGAAACTTCGTCAGCTTGTTAACGCGGCTGGGGAAGCTGCTGTCGCATCGACAAGCGCGATCTCTTATTGCCGAAGCGTCAAGTAATAAAAAGGAGGAACGACCATGATCAATGTCATCTATCTGACAGGCGTCAGTGGGGCAGGTAAATCGACTGCTGCCCACGCCTTTGAAGAAAAAGGGTATCGCGTGATTGAAAACACGCCTAATGAAGTCGTTCCTGCGTTGCTTGAAGAAATGAAAAAGAAGCCGGAATCGTATGGAAAAACCGTTATTATTCAGGAAATCCGTCACGCGAAAACCGGCTTGTCAATTTTGAATAATACCAGCGGAATCCGCCTCCTTTCGATTTTGCTTTATTGCAATAAGCCAGAATTATTCAAGCGCTTCCGCTTAACCCGTCATATGCATCCTCTTCAGGCGAAAGGACTTCAACTTGAAGAGGCGATTGATGACGACGAAAGAAGAGCGAACCTCATCCGCGATAACGTGGATTTGTTCTTGGATACGACTGGGCTTTCTAATGAAGAACTTAGAGAATCCATCCTCACCAAAATCCGCCGGGCCAACGATTTGGATTTAGCGGTGTCCTTCCTATCCTTTGGATATAAGTATGGGGTTCCTTCGGATGCGGATTATGTATTTGATTGCCGCGATTTGCCAAACCCATTTTGGGTTCCTGAACTCAAAGACCTCACCGGGCTTGATCAACCGGTCATCGATTTCTTCAAAAGCAAACGCGATATGGCCAAATATATAAAGGTCTTGGAAGAATTCCTCGCGCAAGTATTTGAGAAAGCGCAAAAGGCGGGAAGGAAATTCCTTAACATCTATCTCGGCTGCTCGGGTGGGCAACATCGTTCCGTCTATATCGCCCAGTCTTTGTACGAGATATTTAAAGATCGTTGTTACTGCATGGTTTCTCATCGCGACTCCGATAAACGTGGAAATTATCTATGAAGAAGAAAAAGAAGGATGGCCCTTCTTTCGCTTTTCTATGCAAAGAAGAGGTCTCGTCAAGAGCATTTGAGGATGATGAGATTCGCCCCTTCCTTTCCGCGTTCTGCCGCCAAAATGGTTCGTATCGAATCTCTCAAGGGAATCCAGAATTAGATTTCAGCTGCGAATCCGCGAAGCTTGCCAAACTTTTATATGATTTAGGAAAGCGCCGTTACGGTGTTTCAGCCCGTTTTGCCTATTCCAAAAGCATGGGGTTCTATAAAAGAACGAAATACCATGTTCTTTTCCCTAACCCCGAAGAGATGATGCAAGATCTTGAAGTCGACTTCTTGGAGCATGTGAAGCCTAACGAATGTGTGAAAAGCATGGGGCAATATCCGGCTTTCTTGATGGGTGCGTTCTGTGCCTCTGGCTCGGTCAATGATCCGACTTCATCGAATTATCATTTAGAAATCTCCCATTACGACGAAAGAGAAGCAAAATGGCTTTACCACATCTTTCAAAAAGCCAATGGCGGGCAATTTCATCCAAAGATGATCAAAAGACGCAACCAAAACGTCATCTATTTGAAAAGAGCTGAGGAAATCTCTGATTTTCTTATCGCGATGGGGGCAACGCAGTGTTGTCTTAAATTCGAGGACATTCGTGTTTCTAGAGACTTCTCTAATATCGGAAATCGCTTGGCCATTTTAGATCAAGCCAACCTTGATAAATCGATGCTCGCCTCGAAGAAACAGATTCAATATATAGAGGATTATGCAGGCCGCATTGGCTGGGAACATGTCCGTAATCCGAAATTGAACTTACTCATGCATCTTCGATTAGAACACCAAGAAGCATCGTTAGATGATTTGGCTAGAATGATGAGTGAAGAATTCGCTTCTACCATCACCAAATCCAACGTAAATCATCTTTTCCGTTTTTTAAAGCAAGAATACGAGGCACACCATGGCGAAGATCATGCTTGATTCCATCAAAAGCGATGCCGTTTTAATCGCGGTAGGGGAGAGGATTTCTTCTCTTCGGAAGCAAAAGGGATTAACCCAGCTTCGCCTGGCTCTTCTTTG
>ONWJ01000108.1 GCA_900321535.1 uncultured Erysipelotrichaceae bacterium | reverse complement strand
TCATAGACCTTGGCCGCTGCTTTCATCTGCTTCTCAAGTTCGGCGATGCGTTTTTCGATCTCTTTTCTTGAGTATTTGCCGGAAGTATCCAAAAGTACTTTGGCTTCGGTTTCCACGTTATGCATCGGCTCGCGGATCGGCTTGATGATGGTCGTCGGGATAATGCCGTTTTCATCGTTATAGGCTTTCTGGATGCTTCTTCTGCGGTTGGTTTCTTTGATGGCTTCCATCATCGAATCCGAATAGGTATCCGCATACATGATGACTTTTCCTTCTGCATTTCTAGCCGCCCGGCCAATCACCTGAATCAAGGAACGTGTGCTTCTTAAGAAACCTTCTTTGTCCGCATCTAAAATCGCGATCAAAGAAACCTCAGGGATATCCAAACCTTCTCTTAATAAGTTAATGCCTACTAGGACATCGTATTTTCCCTTACGGAGCTGATAGATGATTTGAGTTCTTTCAAGGGTCTTTGTCTCGTTATGAAGATAGGTGACTTTGATGCCCGCTTCTTTTAAATAGGCAGTAAGGTCTTCTGCCATCTTGATGGTAAGGGTTACGATCATCGTGCGTTCATTCTTTTTCACACGGTCGCGAATCTCACCAATCAGGTCTTCGATTTGGCCCATGGTTGGACGAACCTGAATAACAGGATCTAATAATCCAGTAGGACGAATGACTTGCTCCACTACTTCGTGGTGGCAGCGTTCTAATTCATAGTCGCCTGGTGTCGCCGAGGTGCAGATCACCGTCGAGGGCATTAACGCTTCGAATTCTTGGAAATTCAAAGGACGATTATCGAGGGCGCTTGGAAGGCGGAATCCATAGTCCACAAGGGTTTGTTTACGGGAGCGATCGCCGTTATACATTCCTCTTACTTGAGGTAAAGATACGTGGGATTCGTCGACTAAAAGCAGAAAATCCTTAGGCATATAGTCGATTAATGTATAAGGCCGTTGACCCGGTTTTCGTCCATCGATATGACGGGAATAATTCTCAATGCCAGGGCATCTTCCGAACTCAAGCATCGACTCCATATCTTGACGTGTTCTCATCTCTAATCGCTCGGCTTCAAGCAACTTTCCTTGAGAGTGGAAATAGGCCAAACGTTCCTCGAGCTCTTCTGAGATGGTCTTGCAAGCCGCTTCGATACGCTTGCGAGTAGATGCGTGGTCATAGGCAGGGAAGATCGGATATGTCGCGTAGGTTTTCTCCACTTCCCCTGTCACCGCGTTGATTTGGGCAATCGTTTCCACTTCATCACCAAAGCAATCGATGCGAATATAGAAATCGTGGGTCGCTGGAGCAATATCGATAACATCGCCATGAACACGGAATGTGCCAGGCTTTAGTTCAATGTTGTTCCGGGTATATTGAGCATCTAATAAATGCTGGAAAAGCGATTTCCTATCAAGCGTTTCGCCGCGGCGGATCTCAAAGATCAATCCTTTATATTCCGCTGGATCACTTAATCCGTAAATAGAAGCGACCGAGCAGACGACAATCGTGTCTCTTCTAGACAAAACCGAGTTCATGGCCGAGGTGCGCATCATGTCGATTTCTTCATTCATGACCGCGTTTTTATCAATATAGGTATCGGATTTAGGAAGATAGGCTTCCGGTTGATAAAAATCGAAATTCGAGATGAAATATTCCACGCGGTTATGTGGAAAAAGCTCTTTGAATTCCCCGTACAGCTGCGAGGCGAGGGTCTTATTATGAACCAACACCAAGGTGGGGCGATTTAAGGCCGCGACGATGTTCGCGTCAGTGAATGTTTTGCCGGTTCCGGTCGCGCCCAAAATGACTTGAACCTGCTTGCCTTCTTCCACGCCTTTTAAGATTTTGGCGATGGCTTCGGGCTGATCACCGGTAGGTTTATATTCGCTGACGAGTTCAAAGGGCCGGTTTTCCATGTTTACTCGCCTTCTTGTTTATGGTCTTCTGGCTTTAAATCGTTCGCGACGAGATCCGCGATGTGTTTCGGTCTTACCAACGGATCGAAGCCTTCGCCGTTGATCATTGCAGCCTGCGTCAAG
>ONWJ01000031.1 GCA_900321535.1 uncultured Erysipelotrichaceae bacterium | reverse complement strand
TTTCCCTTTTGACGCTTGCATAATACAAAATAAAACCCTATTTTTCAATAGGGATCTAATTTTTTTGGTGCCCAAGAGGGGACTCGAACCCCTACGGTGTTACCCACTCGCCCCTGAAACGAGCGCGTCTACCATTCCGCCACTTAGGCACGGGCATAACTATATACTCACCGTTCGTAAAAGTCGAATATGTAATTCATTACGGCGGGATCGTCTTTGATGAAGTCGAGCGAGAATTCTACTGATGGATCGCACTTCAAAGAGGTATATTTTTTCTTTCCGACAAGCTCTTGGATATATAGTTCCGTTTTCTCGGTCCAATAAGAATTATGTCTTTTCCCTTTGATGGGCCTTATTTCAACACAGGAATTGGTTTTTGCGTACTTCCCTATCGTTAGGTGAGAAGAGGAGCGAAGCACAAGGTCGTCTTGATCCCCATAAAGATATAGGAAAGGCTTTTTGGTGGTTGTTAAAAGATTGATGTCTTCCACAACCGCTTTGCCGTACTTGCGCTTGAGATAAGCGGCGATAGGTTTTTTCAACCAGTCAGGCATCTTCTTTTCGGCGGATGTATAGAAGTCCACCAAAGGCGTCGCACCGCTTAAAGAAACACACTTTAAGACAGGGATATCTTCGTTGAGGCAATGCAAAACGCTGACGCCGCCCCAGGAGTGGCCTAACGCAAAAAGAGGCTGCCCATGAAAGTCTTTATCTTGCTTCAGATAAGTGAAAAACGCATTCACGTCCCCCACGGATTGCGCTAAGTCCCCTACTTCTTTGCCTTCTGACCACATGCATCCGGTGTTATCAAAGGCATACACCAAATACCCCTTCTTCGCAAAAAAGGATAACTCTAAGGTATAAGCCGTATGTCCAGCACCTATGCCATGAAAAAAGACCAAAGCCTTCTGGCACTTGGCGATATCCCCAACGTAGAGTTTTTCGCCTCGGAGAAGGTTCTTGCCGCTATAAAAGGAAAAGGGCTTGCTGTTGCACCCTGCTTCCTCTGCCGTTTCATAACGAAGCTTCGGATTGCCATCATAACGAAGGGCAAAATTAGAATGAATGGCTTTTCCAACAATGAACGAAAGCATCTAACTATCCTTTTTTTGAAAGGCTGCCACTGAAAAGGAATTGGAACGCGCCTTTAACGAAATGTCCATTGGCCATTGATAAAACCGATGCGATGAAACGCGGACTAGCAAATTTAGCCCCTCCCATGCCGAGGTTACGAATCGGAGTGCCATAAAGTGAGGCATAGATGGCCTTCCCATTCGGACTATTTGGAGGCACACCAACGGATTTTTCAAACGTTTTGATAATCTGTTTGCCAATCCAGGTCCATGAAATGTCAGAAATCGTGGAGTTCAAGGTAAATGGACGAGACTTGCGGTCCGTTGCAGTTGGAATCTCTTGTCCTCCAAGCAAAGCTTCGAAGGAATCATCGGCAAGAAGGAAACCATCTTTAGGCAGATTGTAGTAGGCTGGCATAACAGCCTGCAAAGACTCATATGTTTTCTCGCGTACCGACAAAGAGACCGAAGCCACGACTTCGGCGCTAGATTCGCATAGTTCGATCAAATAAGAATCTGATTCCGTTTGGAAGCTCTTCGACTCGATGTCGAAATGAGCAAATGTCGAAAGGTCCAACGTGAAATTCACGGTTTTGGTTTCGTGGGCTTTAAGCGAGACCTTAGTGAAACCAATAAGCGTGCGCAAGGCTTTAAACACTTCTCCGCGACGAGGCTCCGCATAAAGCTGGATGACCTTCTCAGCATCGATTTTGCTAGTGTTCGTCACCGTGACTTTGGCCACGATCGAATCCCTACCTTTCAAAGAGGTTCCAGATAGTGTCAACGACTGATCAAATGTCGCGTAAGACAGCCCATGACCAAAGGGGAAATTCACCGGCTTATCGCAGGTTAAATAGTAACGATATCCGACGAAAATAGATTCTCGATATAGCGAAAAGTCTGCAAATCCCGGATAAAACCCAAAGGAAGGAACATCCATAAGGTGAATTGGCCAGGTTTCTGCTAGTTTGCCGCTTGGGCAAACTTTGCCGGTAAGGATTTTCAAAACAGCTTCGGATAAGCCTTCTCCGCCAAGATAAGCAAGCAAAACGGCTTTTACGTTTTTAAGGAACGGTAGCTCGGTTGGAGATCCACAACAAAGAACGACAACAATATTGCTATTTACTTCCGAGACCGCTTCTAACATCGCGAGCTGATCTTCAGGAAGAAGCATATTCTCGCGATCGATGCCTTCAGCTTCGCTTTCGGGTGGAAGTCCGATGAAAACAATCGCGGACTCACTGCTTGAGGCGATGTCCACCGCATCCATCATCGCACGATGGTCATCTTCGTTTGGATCAAGGAAGTAACCAGAGGCAAACGGAATTGGCTTCTCTCTTCCTTCGTTGATTAAGTCAACGAATGTCTTTAGTTGTTTTGGTTTTACTTGCGAACTGCCGGCGCCTTGATAACGCATGATGCGAGCAAGGTCTCCGATAACGCAGGTGGAGTTGAGGTTAAGCAAAGGAAGCAAACCATCGTTTTTCAGCAACACCATCGATTTGGCGGCAGCTTTGACCGCTAATTCATGAGCAGCACGATAATCAAAAGAATTCTTGAAACGAGCCTGAGATGCTTTTGCATACATCTTCAGGACACGGTCAGAAGAACGGGTGATAACGTCACCGGTGATGCGACGGAAACGATAGGCGCTGATCAATTCATTGGTGCGTTTTTTGTCGCCACATGGCATTTCGACATCCAAGCCATGATTATGGGAGTCGATGAAATCGTTAGTGCCGCCCCAATCTGACATGACGACACCGGTATACCTCCAATCGTTGCGCAAGACATCCTTTAATAAATAATCATTATCGGAAGCATAGAAACCGTTGATTTTGTTATAGGAGGACATGACCGCCCAAGGATCACTTTCCTTAATCGCGATTTCAAAAGGTTTCAGGTAGAGTTCGTGCAAAGCGCGTTGATCGACGATGGAATTGTTGACCATGCGGTGAGATTCTTGGGAGTTACAGGCAAAATGTTTCAAACAAGCTCCAACGTTTTGTTGTTGGACCCCATTGATATAGGCCGCTGCCATCTTCCCGCTAAGATAAGGATCTTCGCTGAGATATTCGAAATTTCTTCCGCACAACGGATTGCGTTTGATATTCACACCCGGGGCAAGAATCATGTTGGTATGATTGGCCAGGCATTCATTGGCGATAGAAACGCCGAGTTCCTTCATCAATTCAACATCAAAACTGCAGGCGGTTAAGCATGGAGATGGATAGCAAACGGCTTCGCGATCAGCATCAAGCTCTAATCCTGAGGATTCTTCAAGATATCGAAGTCCAACAGGTCCGTCATGCATTTCAAATGACGGTATGTCGAGCCTAGGAATACCGGCAATATGCCAATTTCCTTCACCGTGAAGTAAATCGCATTGCTCCTTCAACGTTAGTTGAGTCTTCTTTTTTCGTTTCGTCATACTCGCTTATTATAACGCGTAAACGCGTACTTGCCACGCGCGCACGCTCGACTTTAATGATTATTTCCTTATAATCATTTTGACATGAGCAAAACAATTTATCTTTCCGGCATCCATTTCCACGATTTGCAAGCAGCGTTTGAAGCCATCCCTGGGATCATTGACTCTCGAGTCGGATACGCAAATAGCACAGTTGCTTTCCCAAAATATGAAGATGTTCTAAATGGCAACACCCAAGCCACCATGGCGGTGAAACTTGTTTTTGACGATGCCAAGATTTCGATTCATGACATCGTCTGCTTTTATCTCGACTGCGTTCCGCTTCGCCGCGAGCCAATCCCCTACCAAAGGAAAGGCATCTACTACGATGACTTGCTAGATGGGGTCGCCGCTGAAGTCGCTTTGGTGGAGCACGCTGGGAAAGATCATAACGTTGAGATTTTAAAAATCTGCAACTTCTTCCCTGCTGAGCACGAGCATCAACACTACCTCAAAAGCAACCCGCCCTGTAACGAAAATCATGGTGCGTAATTTCCAAAAACACTTCAAATCCCCGTTATTTTCATGGAAAAGCAGAAGCAGAAGAAATCATTAGGTGACGTCATCGTCAACACTGGAACCACGGTTTTTTCTAAACTCGTTCGCTTTTTCACATCCAAAAAAGTGGTCATCGTCAACGGGTCGCTCTCCATAGCAATGCTCTATCTTTTGGTGCATTGCTTTGTTCACCCTACCGCCTTTCTGTACGCAACCAACTTTGACGGCGGCCAAGAATACAATAGCTTCAGAAGCCAGGTCCTTTCTACTGGCACCCCCGGATATAAAAGCAACACTGCTGGAACCCCCATTGATCCCGAGGCGATGACCTCCACCAAAGTAGATCTCGATGGCCAAACTTACACGGTCGCTGTCGGAAACCAACCCGTCACATCCAGATGCTTTGAAATTCAATACACGACAATCAGCGATGATCATGGTTTTTTCGTTGCCCTTCGTGACGTCAATCAAATTATAGCGTTAGCAGAGAATAAAAACTCGTTGCAAGCCCAACCGGCCTGTCAATTAGAAATCTATCTCACCGATTCAAACGGGGATATCAAACTAATCAACGTCAAAACAGAAACCGGCCAAGAAGTCGCCACCCAAATCGGCGCGCTCGGGTTCGTTGGAGATGACCTTACTCTTACTCAGCTTGATTTGCGTTACGAGCAAAACACCGACCCATACGCTTCCGATCAAGAGAAGGTCAAAGCGGACTTCTTAGCCGAAGGCCAAGCGGCCATGACGAAAGCGAAAAACGTTCTAGCGCATTTTGGGGTCCATGATACAGCTCAATGGCAGGCAAATCTCAAAGACTATCAAAGCTATATCTACACTGCTTTATTGTTGCCTGTTTTAGGGGCTGGATTAGGTCTTTTCTTTGTTCCGTTTATCGCCTTTACAATCTTTTGTTCGATTTACTATTTCGCAAAAGAAAAGGAAAAGCGGCTTAGAGCCAGCGGGGTAGATATGGAAGTGGCGGCCCAACCGCCGCAGACCATGGGCAAGCCACAAGGCCCTCGCGGAAGAAAATTCGATGAATTCATAAGAGAAAAAGGGCTGAAGCCGATTTTCGGCGAATGGTTTTTCCGCGGCGCTGGTCTCATATTGATTTTGATCGCCAACGTTTTCTTCTTTATCGCAGAGCGTTCTTCTACCGGGGCTTGGGGAGCAGGCTGGGCTGCCTTTTCTACCGGAGCATCCGGGATTTTCAGGGCCGGATCAGAAATCGGTACCTTTATCTTGGTTATCTCGGTCGTGCAGATCGTCGCGGAGACGAAGCGCAATCTCCATGTAAGCAGCATCGTCTTTCTCGCTTTGTCTATCGTTTATTATTTGCTTCTCTGCGGGGTTCTTTATTTCCTAGACCTCTTCTTAGAAATACCTGAATCGTTCTTAACCACCGAGATCACACCGAGACTACCGGGCAACTTATTCCTTGGCATCGGTATCTTCGCTTTCTTAGGATTCTTCCTCTTTACCGATCCACCCGAATGGCTTATCAACCGGAAAGTATTCCGCGGATTATCGATTTTGCCTTTGGCCCTCGCGGTTGCATCCACGGCAAACTCTATTGTCGTCAAGCTCACGCAAACTGGTCCTTCCTATTGGATTTCCAACTTCTTATTCATTCGTGATTTTGCCGCCGTGTTTGTCGGTATCTCGTTTGAGTTTGTCATCTTCTTCTTAGAAAGAAGGGCTAGGAAACAATTTGGCAGCGAGAAGAGCATGACCCCGACGCAGAAGAAAGGTTTGCAATTCCGTAAGAACATCGGTCTTTGCATCTTGGTGTTGATCTATGTCCTTATCTTCTATCTCACCCCAAGCTACATCCATGACCTGTTGGAATTGAACCTCAAGCACACCTTCCTCTACCTGACCATACCGTTCTTCCTCTTCTATAAGCCGGCCGGAGAAAAGCATAAACTAGGGCTTGATATTCTCTATTACGCCCTTTATATCATCGCCTTGCAAGCCCCTCGAATCTTGCAAATCGGAATCTCACTATTCTCTAGTTAAAAACGCGAATTCCCTGCGAATCCGCGTTCTTTTATTATTTTTCGTAATTGGGAGGTGTGGCTGCGTAATACTCCAGTCGGCCTGGCCGATAATAATGGATTTTATAACCGCGATTGAGTTTTGCCATCTCCGCCATATCGTCATCGTCGAGAGCAAAATCGAAGATATCGAGGTTGCTCTTGATATGTTCAATATTGCTAGAGCCAGGAATCGGGACAAATCCCATTTGGACATGCCAGCGAAGCAAGATTTGAACGGTGGATTTATGATGCTTCTTAGCGAGCTTTAGAACCGTTTCGTGATCAAGAAGAGAATCGTGTTGCTCTCTTCCTCCTAACGGGAACCAGCACATGATAACCGCACCTTCTGGATCGGTTTTCTTTCTTAAAGGTTCTTGCGGAAATAGTGGATGACATTCCACTTGATGAACCTGTGGTTTGATTTCCACGATCTTCATGAGTTGCTCATAGAAATCGCCGTCTTCAAAATTGCTGACCCCGATAGCCCTGATTTTGCCTTCTCGATAGGCTTTCTCCAATAAGCGATACCCTGATTCCCAGCAAGGGGAAGGATGATGGATAAAGAGTAAATCGATGTAATCAAGTCCAAGTCGTTCTAATGTCTCTTCCACCGCATTTGGGTTTTCGTATTCCGTCGGCCAGATTTTGGTGGAAACGAAGACTTCTTCTCTTGG